>JBEKXM010000275.1:0-10684 GCA_049512115.1 Tepidisphaeraceae bacterium
GCCGACGAAGCCTGGAAAAACATGGAAAACCAACGCAAGCGCAAGGACCCGGCCTATCAGCCCCAGCCCCGGCCCAAACGCTTCAACGGACAGGTCGTTCTCACCACCGTCGGACGCTGCATCTTCAACGACATCCTGCCCGACGAGATGCCGTTCTATAATTACGCCCTGACTAGCGCCGGCGGCAGCCGCGTCATCGCCGACACCTATGCCACCCTCGGCCGGCCCGCCACCATCAAGCTCCTCGACGACATGAAGTCCCTCGGCTTCAAACGCTCCACCCTGGCGGGCTTGAGCTTCGGCGTCACCGACATCCGAACCCCCGAATCCAAGCAGACCATCCTTGCCGAGGGGCAGAAGGAAGCCGACAAGATCGAAAAGCACTATCGCATGGGCGCCATCACCGATCAGGAACGATATTCCCAGCTCATCGATCTCTGGGGACACGCACGCAAGCAGGTCACCGAAGACCTCATGGCCGGCTTGGAAAACGACTTCCGCGACGAGAACGGCAAGCCCGTCACCCGCGACTTCGCCAAGCAGAAGGGATTTCTCAAATACCTCAACCCCATCAACATGATGGCCACCAGCAAGGCCCGCGGTTCCGTCGACCAGATGCGACAGCTCGGCGGCATGCGCGGCCTCATGGCCAAGCCCTCCGGCGAAATTATCGAAACACCCATCAAGGCCAATTTCCGCGAAGGACTCAGCGTCCTGGAGTATTTCTCCTCCACCCACGGCGCTCGCAAGGGCTTGGCCGACACCGCCCTCAAAACCGCCGATTCCGGTTACCTCACCCGCAAGCTTGCCGACGTCGCGCAAAACGTCATCGTCAACGAGCTGGATTGCAAAACCCTCAACGGCGTCACCAAGACCACCATCTACAAAGGTGAAACCGTCGAAGTGGAATTGAAGGACATGATCGTCGGCCGAACCGCCCGCGACACCATCCGCAATCCCATTACCGACGAGACCATCGTCTCTGAAAACCAGATCATCAACGCCGAAATCGCCGACAAGCTCAAGGAACTCAAGCTGGAAAGCATCCGCGTCCGTTCCCCCCTCACCTGCGAAAGCCCCCGCGGGGTCTGCGCCGCCTGTTACGGCGTGGACATGTCCACCAACCAACTCGTCGAAGAAGGCCTGGCCGTCGGCATCATTGCCGCCCAGTCCATCGGTGAGCCCGGCACCCAGCTCACCATGCGCACCTTCCACACCGGCGGCGTTGCCACCGGCAGCCTCATCGAAAACGACATCAAGGCCGTCTCCGGCGGAACCGTCCAGCATCACGACATCAATGCCGTCTCCGTCGCCGACGCCGATGGCAACAAACGCCTCGTCGCTCTCAAACGCAACGGCGAAATCTCCATCGTCGATGCCAAGGGACGCGAACTGGAAAAATACAAGGTCCCCTACGGCTCCACCGTCCTCGTCGCCGACGCCGATAAGGTCAAGCCGCGACAGCAACTCGTTGTCTGGGACGCCCACATCACCCCCATTCTCGCCGAGAAGGGCGGCACCGTCCGCTACGAAGACATCGAGGAAGGCGAAACCGCTCGCATGGAGGAAGAACGCAAAGGCGGCGCCGGCGCCGGCGAGGCCAAGCTCGTCGTCATCGAGCACAAGGGCGAACGCCATCCCCGCATCACCATCGAAGCCGAAGACGGCAAGATCCTCGACTTCCACTATCTTCCCGCCAAGGCCCGCATCGAGGTCCGCAACGGCCAGAAGATCACCCCGGGCCAGATGCTCGCCCGCCAGCCGCGCGAGGCCGCCGGAACCATGGACATAACCGGTGGTTTGCCCCGCGTCACCGAAATCTTCGAGGCCCGCAAGCCCAAGGACCCCTCCGTCCTGGCCGAAATCTCCGGCACCGTCGAAATCCGCGCCGAAAAACGTCGCGGAAAGACCACCATGATCGTCCGCTCAGAAACCGGCATGGAACGCGAGCACCACGTCCCCAACGACAAGGAATTGCAGGTCCACGCCGGCGACAGCATCGAGGCCGGCGATCCCCTCATCCACGGACCGATCATTCCCCACGACATCCTCCGCATCAAGGGCGAAGAGGCCCTCTACCAGTACCTCCTGGCCGAGGTCCAGAACGTCTATCGCAGCCAGGGCGTCAAGATCAACGACAAGCACATCGAGATCATCCTCAACCAGATGCTGCGTAAGGTGAAGGTCGAGGATGCCGGCGACAGCAAGTTCCTCCCCGGCGAGGTCGTGGACCGTTTCCGCTTCCGCCAGGGCAACGAGCTTTTGGCCCAGAGCGTGAAGATCGCCGAGCCCGGCGGAACCAGCTTCAAGGAGGGCGACGTCGTCGCCAAGGCCGAATACAAAGAGGCCAACGATGCCGCCGAGGCCGCCGGCAAGGAGCCGGCCAAGAGTAAGAAGCCCAAGCCCGCTCGCGCCAAAACCCTGCTCCTCGGCATCACCAAGGCCTCCCTGCAAAGCGAAAGCTTCATCAGCGCCGCCAGCTTCCAGGAGACCACCAAGGTCCTCACCGAGGCCTCCCTCGCCGGCGCCGTGGACATGCTGGTCGGTTTGAAGGAAAACGTCATCCTCGGCCACCTGATCCCCGCGGGAACGGCCTTCTCGCCGCACCTGAACCTGAAGATCAAGCACCTGGCCCAGCCCCCGCAGATCGAGGTGCCCACTCCCGCCGCCCGAGCCGCCGCAGCGGCCGCCGCCGCGGCAGCCCAGCAGCAGCCCGTCCCGACCGCCGAGCCCGTCCCACAAGCCGGCACCTGAACTGATTGAGATATGATCCCCCCAAAGCCCACGGGTGGCCATCCGTGGGCTTTTCTACGCGCCAACCACCCCTCGAGGTTTCAGGCAGTGGCCCACTTTCGCCATCCAAAGCCCAGGGAGCTTGCTCCCTGCGGGTTCCCAAACGCGACAATCTTCAAATCGCCCCACCAGCGACCGAGAAACAGTTTTGTTCGGGCCTCCCCAACCCGCTATCATGCCCCCCATTCGCCCTTTCAAGGCCTCCTCCAATGCCCCTCAAGCCCGCCGACAAGACAGCGCTCGCAGCCGTGACTGGACTGCTGGCGGTCTTATTACTCGGGGCGATCGTCCTGTACTGGCAATGGCCGACTGAATCGCAGCCGGATGCGATTTCGACCACGCTTCCCGCCCCTTCCGGCCCATCCGCCGCGTCGCTGTATGCCGACGTCCAACGCTTCTTTCGCATTGTTGAATCGGACGACACGCAACGGGCCGCCGCCATGCTGGCCAAAAATCCATCCCTGGCTAAAGCGAAACGCACCGAGGATGGCGCTACTCCGCTCCACTTGGCGGGTTCGGTTGCGATGGCCAAATTGCTGCTTGACAATGGCGCTGACATCAACGCGCGCGATCCGCACCACTCCGCCACGCCCTTGCGCTGGGCCGCCTCTTCGTTGTCGGATCGGAAGCAATCAACCCGCGATCTGATTCGATTTCTTCAGTCCAAAGGCGCCGCCGAGTCCGACATTTTCTTCGCCGCCGCCGTCGGGGGCGTTGCCCAACTGCAAAGCATCCTCGCCCGCGATCCATCGCTTATCGACGAGCGGGCCAACGTCAATGACGTGCTGTTCGGCGGCTGCGCCCCCCTGCAAATCGCCGCATACACCGGCCAATTCGACGCGGCGAAACTTCTGCTCGACCGCGGCGCCAACGTCCACGACCGTAGCGGCTGGAACAACACCGAGCCGCTGGAGAAGGCCGCCTGGACCGGCAGCGCCGACATCGTCACGCTGCTGCTGGACCATGGCGCTCTGGTTGACGGCCCCGACAAGGTTTTCACCCACTCGCCGCTTTATAACGCCGCCGTCATGGGACATGCCCCCGTCGTGAAAAACCTGCTGGCCCACCATGCCGCCACTTCTCCCAAGCTGATCCCCGCCGTCCGCAGCGCGATGCAGCACATCGGCTCCAATGGCCCAAACCCCGGCACACCGGAGGAATTTCGGCAAGTGCTGGCCATGCTGAAGGCGATCCCATCCTCCGAACCAACATCACCTCCGTAGTTTTGTTATGCCCGATGTCTCGGCTGTGGGTCACTTCCCAAAGCCCACGGATAGCCATCCGTGGGGTTCCTTAGGCCGTAGAAAATCCCAAATTCACCCACTACGGACCGGGGCGGAGGACGGCCCCATCATCGTTCCACAATTCGATGGCGGGGCGGTCGAGGCTATGCTCGTAGCTCAGAATGCTCACGCTGGCGGTTGAGCAAAGGGATATGCGCGCTGGAGAACGCGGCCACGTCGCCGCCGATTTGCCGCACTTTGCCGATGAATCGGTCCGCCCTTGCGGCCACTGCGCTCGGCGATTCCCCGCCCGGCGCTCCGTCGCGAAACAGGTCCCAATCCGGCCGCCGGCGATGAATTTCATCCGAAAACTTCCCCTCAAGCTCCCCATAATCCCATTCCGCCAGATCGGGATCGACTTGGGCGACGGCTCCGAATCCAGCCAACTCGCACGTCCGGCGCGCCCGCTGAAGGGGGCTGCTGAAAACGTGGCTGAACGCGATGCCCGCCAACCGCGCCGCCAGCCGCCGGGCATTCTCCTCCCCGTGGACGTTGAGCGGCAGATCGGTTCGGCCCGTGAACCGATGCGTCTCGGACCAATCGGTGCTGCCGTGCCGGATCAGGAAAAGCCGCGGAAGTGCTTGCGCCATGCGAGCATTACTTCAATGTTGAGCGTTGAGCCGGGCAGGCGAAGCCTCCCGTGTTGTGTGTTGAGCGTTGCATGAATTACCATCGCCCTCGCCAAGTCCATGCGCGGTGGCCCCGGTTTTACGCCGCCGATTCCTGGGCCTCATTGTCATCGGCATGTGGCGGCGGGACTGGCAGGGGCGTGGAAGACTTTCCGTTGCCATTGAGCCCAAGTTCCTCAATCAATTTCGCGGGGACGTCGGCCGTGTTCCGGCATTTCGGATATCCGCTGCACCCGAGGAATTTTCCCCGCTTGCCGCTGCGGATCACCATCGGCTTGCCGCATTCGTCGCAGTCGATGTCCGTCGCCATCGGCCCGTTGCCGTTACCGGCCGCCGGCGCGCCGCCCGTCAGCTGCGCCACCAGTTTCGCCGCCTTGTCCCCGCCCTCGTTCAATTTCGGAATCAGCGCTTCCACCGTTTTCAAATCCTCGCCCGTCATCTTGGCGACCTGCCGCGTCGCGCGGCACTTTGGAAACGCGCTGCATCCCAGGAACGGGCCACGCTTGCTGTTCCGCAGGATCATCGGGCTTCCGCATTTCTCGCACTTCACCGGCGTCAGCACCTTCGCCTTCGGCGGCATCGGATTGCCCTGCTTATCCAGATTGACGATCGTTTCGCATTCCCGCGTCCCGTCCGGCTTCTTCTGCATGTACCCGCTGCATCCCAGGAATTCCCCGAACCGGCCCTTCATTTTCCGCATCTCCCGGCCGCAATTCGGGCATTTGAACTCGCTCTTCTCCTGCATTTTCGGCTTGCCCTGCTTGTCCACCGCCTTGATCCCATCGCATTCGGGATACCGGGTGCAACTGAGGAAGAACCCGTTCTTGCTGATGCGATACACCATCGGCGAGCCGCACTTTTCGCACGTATATGGCGAAGGCGATCCGCCCGCATGTTCCAATTTGTCCAACGCCCCATCCACCGTCTTGTGGAACGGCCCGTAAAAATCCTTCAGCAGCTTGATCCAGTCCAGGTGCTGCTCCTCGATCTCATCGAGTTTGCCCTCCATCCCCGCCGTGAACTTCACGTCCATGATCTCGGGAAACGCCTGGATCAGCTTGTCCGTCACGATCGAGCCCAGCATTGTCGCATGGAACCGCCGATTGACCTGCTCCACGTACTCCCGGTCCTGGATCGTCTGGATGATCGATGCGTACGTGCTCGGCCGGCCGATCCCCAGCCGTTCAAGCTCTTTCACCAACGACGCCTCGCTGAACCGCGGCGGCGGCTGCGTGAAATGCTGCGTCGGGTCGATCTCGACGGGCACGACCGGCTTGCCTTCGACCAGTTCCGGCAGGAGTTGATCTTCGCTGCTGACGCCCGTCACCCGCATGAAGCCGTCGAATACCAGTTTCCGCCCCGAACCGCGGAAGATCGCCTCGCCGGCGCTCGTCCCCGCGGCGATCGTCGCCGTCGTCGCGTCGAACTGGGCCTCCGACATCTGACAAGCCACGAACCGGTTCCAGATCAGTTGATATAGCCGCGACTCATCCGCCCCCAGCTTCGCGTGTGCCGCCTCCGGAGTAAATGAAAGCTCCGTCGGTCGGATCGCCTCGTGCGCTTCCTGCGCCGACTTGTTGCTCGATGCGTAAGCATTCGGCTTCTCCGGCAAATATCGGTCGCCGAACGTCTTCCCTATATACGCCCGCGCCATGGTCAGCGCGTCGGCCGACAGGTTCGTGCTGTCGGTTCGCATGTAGGTGATATGTCCGCCTTCGTACAGCGACTGCGCGATGCGCATCGTCCGCTGCGCCCCGAAACTCAGCCGGCTGCTGGCGGCTTGTTGCAGCGTGCTGGTAATGAACGGAGCCGACGGCTTGCTGCTGACGCGTTTCTTCTCGATCGAGCGAACGATGAATGCCGGCGTTCTTTCGATCCGGCCGATGAATTTCGTCAAATTCGCCGCGGGCCCTTTCCCCTGCGGATCGGTCGTGTTTTGCTCCTCGGTGACGACAAACCCCAACGCCTGCGCCACCGCAACCGCCGCCGCCTTGTTGCTCGCCTCAAATTTCTTGCCCCCCAGCTCCACCAATTCCGCCGCGAACGCGGAATGCTCGGTGAGCCATTTGTCCCGCTCAGCTTTGGTTCGCTCGCCGTTGCCCGTGTTGAGCAGAAAGTCGGCCCACTTTTCCGCCAACCCGCGCGCCCGGATGGAATCCGGCGTGAAAATCGCGCCCAGTTTCCAGAACTCGTCCGGCATGAATTTGTCGATCTCCCGCTCCCGCTCCACCACCAGCCGCACCGCCACCGACTGCACCCGGCCCGCCGACAATCCCCGCGCCACCTTCCGCCACAGCAGCGGACTGATCTCGTAACCCACGATCCGGTCCAGAATCCGCCGCGCCTGCTGCGCGTTTACACGGTCGATGTCGATCTGGTGCGGCTTCTGAAATGCCTTCTGAATCTCGCTTTTGGTGATGGCATTGAAAATGACCCGGTACACCCGCTCGTCCGGAATCCCCAGCGCCTCCTTCAGATGCCAGGCGATCGCTTCCCCCTCCCGGTCCAAGTCCGTCGCCAGGTAAACCTTGTCGCTTTCCTTCGCCAGCTTCTTCAGCTCCCCGATTACCTTGCTTCGGCTTTCCAGAACCTCGTAATCCGGCTGGAAGGTTTTCAGATCGACGCCCATCCCTTTGGATGGCAAATCGCGGACGTGCCCCATGCTTGCCCGAACGACGTATCCGTCGCCGAGGAATTTATTGATCGTCTTGGCCTTCGCAGGCGACTCCACGATCACCAGATGTTTTCCGCTCTTGCGTGCCATGGCTTTACGTTTGCACCAGCGCACCCTAATTCCCGGCAACCCGTTGCCTCGTATCGACCGATATCCCGCAATTCTTCACGAAATTGCCTTACTCAAACCTCGGCCAAGGGCGGGGCAGTTTGCAAACCTAACAGCTACCTGTCAAGCCCGCACCGCCCATATACCGCCGTCGAATTGGTACGGGATTATCCAACGATGGTTCATTTTAGGCCCGACCGCGCCCACCCCCGGATGACAATCCGACTTAATTGTAAGCCGATGATTAGTAATATCTTAGGAGACGATTCATTTTTCGTAATAAAATGCCAGGATTTAGGAGATAAGACAGTTGATGAGTTCGCTTCAGAATTTTTCTCCCGGCTCCGCGCGATCTTGCTTCCATCATCCTGTTTGCGCCAAGTCCAGTGTTTCACCGAATTTGGAAAATAACGCGGTGCGAAGCTGAATATGGTCGGCTTGATTGAGCCTGGGATCATCGGCAATAATTGCCTGTGCGTCCTCCTTGGCCAGTTGCAGCAAATCCAATTCGCTGGTGAGATCGGCCAGCTTGAATTCCGGCAACCCATGCTGCCGAATGCCGAAGAATTCGCCGGGGCCTCGCAACCGCAGGTCCATCTCCGCGATCTCAAACCCGCTTGACGTGTTGAGCATCGCGCTCAGCCGGGCCTCCGCCCCCGGCGTGGCCGCATCGGCCAACAAGATGCAATCCGACGCCCACGGCCCCCGGCCAATCCGACCACGCAACTGGTGCAACTGCGACAGCCCAAACCGGTCCGCGCCGTCGATCACCATCACCGTCGCGTTGGCCACGTCGATTCCCACCTCGATCACCGTCGTCGCCACCAGAACGTCGATCTTCCCATCCCGGAAATTCGACATCGCCTGTTCTTTTTCCTCCGTCGTCATCTGCCCGTGCAGCGCGGCCAATCGCACGTCCTTCAGCGGCCCCGCCGCCAACGTCCGCATCCGACCGATCACCGACTTGGCCCCGTCGCCGTCATCCTCCTGAATCTGCGGAAGCACGATGTACGCCTGACGCCCGCCGCGCACCTGCTCGCAAACGAATTTCCACGCCTCCGCCGCCTGGCCCGGCCGAAGCCAGCGAGTCCTGATCGGTTTCCTTCCCGGCGGAAGCTCCTCGATCGCGCTGACGTCAAAATCCGCGAAATAGGACAGCGCCAACGTCCGTGGGATCGGCGTTGCCGTCATCACCAGATAATGCGGGCTGACCCCCTTGTCGCTGAGCGTCGCCCGTTGCCGAACCCCCAGCCGATGCTGTTCATCGACGATCACCACCCCAAGATTGGCAAACTCGATCCCCTCCTGCAAAAGCGCCTGTGTGCCGACCGCCAGATGCGTCTGACCTTCGGCGAGGCGAGCGGCGACGGCGCCGCGGCTTTGCCGCCTAGTCCGCGACGTCACCAGGTCGATCCTCACCTGCGAACCGTGCAGCAAATTCCGCAGCGTCAAATAATGCTGTTCCGCCAACACCTCCGTCGGCGCCAGCAGCGCGGCCTGCATCTTGTTCGCGATCGCCGCCAACATCGCGTACAACGCCACCACCGTCTTTCCGCTTCCCACGTCACCCTGCAACAGCCGTTTCATCGGCCGGCCGCTCTTCAAATCCCGCACGATCTGCCAGACCGCGTTTTGCTGGCCGTTGGTCAACTCGAACGGAAATCGCGCCCGAATCCGCCGGTCCAAAGTCTTGTCGATCCGCAGGATCGGGGCCGAAATCTTGCTCATCTTCATCAGATGGCTCGCCGCCAGCCCAAGCTGCATCAGCATCAACTCGTCGTAAACCAGCCTTCGCCGCGCCGCGATCGCCTGCCGGCGATCGGTCGGCTGATGGATCGCGCGATACGCCGCCGCCCGGCCCATCAGCTTCCGCCGTGACAAGATTCCCGCGCCAAACCACTCACCCACCTCCGTCAGAGCGTCGTTCAGGTTCGCCGAAACGATTCGCTCGATCGTTTCGCTGGAAATCCTGGAATTCGCCGGATAGACCGCCCGGAACTTCGCATCCTCGACGGCCTTCGTCCCCGGCTCGACAATCTCCCATTTCGGATTGACCATCTGGGCGATCCCGCGAAAGAACTGCACCTTCCCCCTCACGCGCAGCAGCAACCCCGGATGAATCTGCCTCCGCAGGTAAGCCCCATGAAAAAAAACCAGCGACAACCGATGCACCCCAGCGGAGGCTTCGCCTGCCGCATCGGAAAGCGTCGCCTCGAACCTCGCCTTGCCGTGCCCGCCGGCAATATAGTTGACGGCCGTCACCTCCCCACGAGCGAGGCTGATCTCCCCCTCCCGCAGCCGGTCGATCGGCCGTTCCTCCGATTCGTACTGATAATCCCGCGGAAAATATTCCAGCAAATCCCCCAGCGTCGCCACCCCCAACCCCCGCAGCGCCTTGGCCCGAGCCGGGCCGATGTCGTGAAGGTCCTCAATGGGACGGGCCAGCACACCGCCTGTTTCTCCCTCGCCCGGTACTCCGGGAGAGGGATCTCCTTTTCCCCTCTCCCGGTACTCCGGGAGAGGGTCAGGGTGAGGGTCTACTGTCGCCCTTCGAGACCGGCCCTCACCCCAACCCTCTCCCGGAGTACCGGGAGAGGGGGTCCGCGTGAGAATGCGGTTGCCCCGGGGTGGGGGCCGTTGTTCGAGTAGATGCTTTAGAATCTCTTCTCCCACCACACCCGGATGCTTCAATGCGTCATCATCCCAAAACCGAAGGATTCTAATTCCCAGTTCCCCAAGCCGGGCCGAGCGTTCAGCGTCGTAGGCCGCAATGTCAGGCTCGCCATGCTGGCCCCCATCAAGTTCCACCGCTAAGCGGCATGCATCGCAATAAAAGTCGAGGATATATTCGCCGATGGGATGCTGTCGACGAAACTTGAAACCCTGGAGCTGCCGACTACGCAGAATAGACCAGATTTTTCGCTCGGCGTCCGTAGGCAACTTACGCATCTGGCGGGAAAGACCAATAAGCCGACTCTCTTTATCACCCGAAGCCTGCATCCGTCTCGGCCCTCACCCTGTCCCTCTCCCGGACTACCGGGAGAGGGGAATGGCTTATTTACGCGTGAAAACTCTCCCCTCTCCCCATGTACTCATGGGGAGAGGGTCAGGGTGAGGGCTGGGATTCGAAGCTCAAAAATCGGCCCTCACCCTAACCCTCTCCCGGATTACCGGGAGAGGGGAATGGTTCATTAAGG
>JBEKXM010000276.1:0-6496 GCA_049512115.1 Tepidisphaeraceae bacterium
GCAAAGGACATGGCAAATTGAACTGTCAACGATTCAGGGGACAACGATGCGATCGCTCGCCGGCGCTGGTCAACATTGGTGGATTCCAACAGAGTCCAGCTTTGGTCGGAACAATGGTGCCCCGGCGGCGAATTCAAACTGGGATTGCCCTTCGCAACCAGGAGCTCGGGTTCATTTTCAGGTTGGACATGTCATCAAGCCCGAAAAAGCGAGACGGAGGTTCGCTTAGAATGCCAAACGAACCCGGAATCGAGCGGCCTACCGGCTACCCATCCGCCGCAGCTTTCGGTCGATGATGTGCTCGATTTGGTTGAGATATCGGTGCAGGGTACCGCCGGCACAGCATCGATCCCAATCGCTATTTGACGCACTTGATGACGAACTTACCGGCGCCGCCGATCATCCGACTATCCGACTGGCTGCCGGACCGATGGAAGCTGCGCGATTCCGCGCCGTCGGGATAGGGCTCCCGACCGCTTTGCGTTTCCGACCCCTTTGCGTTTCATTCACGCGCGCCGAAATACCACCGTCGGACACTGCGGCCCCATCGCATATCCCGGCACACGAACCTCGACCAATTCAAACCCCCCGATCTCCCTGCAAAAAATATCGCAAAGCGCCTTCACGTCGAAGAAAAAGAACCGGACCGAGCAGCCCCGATAATGGTCAATCGCGCGCAGCAGCGCCGTCGGCCAACCCGTCTTTTGCGCCGATTCATCGGCATCGCCCATGATGTCGTGGACGATCTCCCAGACATGCGCAAGCTCAACCCCTTCCTCGCCTCGGGCGTTTGCTGCAAGCCACAAACGCATCTTCAGCTCGTTCAAATTTGAAATCCTCCCGGCGCGAAAATCCCCCAGAACGGTTTCCACCGTCTCTCGCTTTTCCGGCAACACGTAACAGCGAAAAACACAAAATCCTTGTGGGGCAATGATTCTCCGCAGATTTTCCGCGAGCTTGCGGACACCCTCCGGAAAGCGGAGCGTAAGCAGCCCGCCGTCGCACAGCACGATATCCCGCGAAGCATCCGCCAGCGGCAGCGACTGCCAATCCGCGCAGATCGCCCCGCCCGCACCGCCAGGCCACACACGATCGATCATCGCCTGCGTATAATCCACCGCCACCAGTTCGGTTCCCGCCGACCAGGGCAGATGAAAATATTCCGGCGTCGTCCCCAGCACCATCGCTCTGGGCGCACGAGCACTGCCGCTCCAGCGCCCAATCACCTCTTGGCAAACCGCCAGATCCTCGGCCGATGGGCGCAACGGCGGTCCAAGCTGCTGCCACCTAAGAGCGAGCTTGCCCCAGTACCCCGCACTTTTGCAAGCGTCCCGCCCGCTGCTCATCGACTCACCGCTTCTCCCGCCTTCGGCGGCCCGCTGAAAAATGTCTCAATCCCTTCCGCCAGATGCCGCACCCGCGGCAAATACTGCTCGGGCGCGAAATTTCCCAGCGTGGGCGTGCGATTCGCATCATAAAGCACCGCCTGATCGTTCACAATTGCGTAGTCGAACTTGCCATAGTCGAAGCCCAGCTCCCGCCGCCTTTGTCGGAGCGCCTCTGGCACTTCGGACAGCACTTCGCGCCGGACCACATCCGCCAACTTAATTACCGGGCAGCGCGCATAGGCCAACGAATGCGTCTCCCGATCGCCCAGAAACAGCCAGGTGCGCACACAATAGAATTCACCGCGCCGCTCCGGAAGAAATCGCTCCACTACCAGGCCCCGATTGCGCCAAACCGTCCACGGGACACTACGCGGCGAATCGAAAATCCGATAGTCGCTGACGCCCATCTCCTCTCCCAGGCTCCAGTGCAACCGGCGGCGCACGGCTCTGGCGATTCGAACCAAAAATCTGCCGCGCCCCAGCATTTCCCTTTCCGGCTGCCCCCCGTAGTTCAAGTTCGTCTTCACGATCACCGGTCCGTCGTATTCATCATGCGAAGAAACCAGATGCAAACTGATTCGCCGCTTGGAAATATCCCCCACCTGCCCATTGATCGTGCGCGGAAACCGCCGCATGAACTTCAGATGCTCCTCCGGCACGACCGTCAGATCGACATGCAAAATCGCCAGATCCCCGTCCACCGGGCGCGCCGGCCCATTTACAACGACCACCTCCAACCCCCGCTCTCGCCAAACCTCGCCGATCGCTGCCAGAAAATACTGCTCGCTAAGGCGGCCTCGCTCATGCACCAGTACAACAATTCGCCGCATGAACCGCCCATTTTCGTCCCCCGCCCGCAGAACGCAAGCGGCGCGGCGTAAAGTGAGCGATATGCCCAGTGCACATCAGACACCGCTCACGCATTTTGCGCGATAGTCCCTCAATCGAACCAACAACCGGGTAGTGAAGATGGGGCCTCAACGACGGCGAGAAGGCGGTGCCGGCATGACCGTCATTAAGGCGCAAGCGTTGTCGGAGTACATCTCGCCGAAGGAAATGGCGCAGCGGCGGCAATGCGCTCGCTCGAGCGTCGATCGGATCGCTAGGCGGAATCATTTCACGCGCCTTTGCCTGGGCGAGGGCAAGAATGGGATGGTGCGATATCTGCGGAAGGAGGTGGAAGCCTATGAAGCAAGTCGGCGGGTTGTGATGAGTTAAAACCGTAGCCGCTACTTGTTGGCGTAGGTCGAATGCGTCCGGCAACAAACGGTGTCCATGGCCCGCGCGTCGGGCTGAGGACACGGGTGACGCCATTGCCATTATTGAGATCATGCGCGACCGTCGACACCGTGTCCGGCAGACTGCGGCGATCCTCAGCAGCTTGACCAGCACCTGCAAGCGGCATGCGATCGACCCCGAGCGTACCCTGACTCAGTTGTTGACGAACCTGCTGGCGAGCCCGATCAGCCGACTATCCGACTGGCTTCCCGATCAATGGACGCGGCGGAATCCGGCCCCATTAGTGTAATAGTCCAGCCGGCGCAACGCTCACGGTTCATACGGGAAATCTGGGGTTGAATTCGTTTTCCCGTTGAATTATGTGCCGCCGCGTGCGTCTATTATTGATAAAAGGCAACGCTCCATGACGCAATCGGATCTCCTCGCACGCTACGCCGAAAAAAAGGACGCCGAGGCGTTCGCCCAGATCGTCACGCAATATCAGCGCCTGGTTTTCGCAACCTGCCGGCGCACTTTACGCAATCCCGCTGATGTGGATGACGCGGTGCAAGAGACATTCCTCCGCCTCGCGCAAAAAGCGTCCGGATTGCACACCAATTTGGGAGGCTGGCTGCACGCCTGCGCGGCCAACATTGCCATTGACATGAATCGCCGGCGAACCAGCCGGTTGCGCCACGAATCCGCCGTCGTTCCCCAAGCCGCCTCCGAAAGTGACCCACAGCGTACCCTGGCCGAGTTGCGCGAGCATCTCGATGCAGCTATAGAGAGACTCGCACCCGATGATCGGGAATTGATCATCCAGCGATTTTTCGTCGGTCGTCCGCAAATTGAGCTTGCCCAGGAAGCGGGCGTGGCACCTTCAACGATCACCCATCGCCTCCAGCAGGCTGTCGAGGCGCTTCGCGGACATCTCAAAGCCCTCGGCTGCGGCATTGCCGCAACCACCGTGGTCGCCACTTTGCTCGAATCGGAACACGCCTCCGCGGCCATCCCGGCAATGCTCACGGCTAACATCATGAAGATCGGTCTCACGGGCGTTTCCGGAACCGCCTTATCCGTGCCTCTTATCATGGCGCTCCTCCTGCTCGGCACAACCGTGTTGATTGCTGTTTTGATTGGCATTTTTTTATACATGTCCTCCAGCCCCGCGATGCCAGTCGCACAATTACCCTCGTCCGCGATCCAACCCGCGACGGTCATTCCAGACCTCCATGGCCGCGTGCTCGCGGCGGATGGCACGCCCGTCAGCGGAGCCACCGTGCTGGTCGCGCTATCGGAACCGTCTAAGATTCGAATTCGAAACGGAAAACTTGAGGACGACGATGCACGCACTCCCCGCGCCGTCACCGGCCCGGACGGCCAATACAGTCTGCCACAGCAGCACGGTAAGTTCCTCCTTCAGGTGATTGCTGACGCAGGATACGGCCAGGCCGACCAGGACACTGTTGCGAAGAATTCCGACATTCAATTAATGAAATGGGGCCGAATCCAGGGGCGGTTGATGATCGGAACCAGCCCCGGTGTCGGCATAAACCTGCAGACAGGTTCAATCGGTCCTGCGCGGGCGGAAGGTCCAATGCCGCTTTCTATAGTTAGCCGCGCACGGACAGACGCCGACGGAAATTTCACGATGGAGCGTGTGGTTCCCGGTCTGATTCTGATAGAGCGTAGCTTTGAACAACATTCCGGATCGAACACCATGATTTGTTTCGGCGATGGCCGCACAGCCCAAGTGACCCCGGGCCAAACGATAACAGTCAATTTCGGAGGCATCGGGCGTCCGGTGGTGGGCAAATTTGTCTTCCCGCCGGGAATGAATCCGCTGGACTACTTCATCAATGCCCGCGCGGTCCCATTACGGCAAAGCCCCGCAACACCCCGGCAAGATTATTTTTTGGACGTCGACGCCCTGCACAGTTTCCATATCAACAACGTGCCTGCAGGCGAATACAGAATCCACGTCTTCCTGCAAAAGGTCCGAGGCGACCGTACAGCACAGCCGAATCGGGTTACCTTTACCATGCCGGACGTACCCGATGGTGTCAGCGAAGAGCCGTTAGTAATTCCGGATATTCGCCTGCAATGAGATGACTTGGGGTAAATTCAATTGATGGGCCGGGCAACGCGTGATGTTCGACCGCCCCTGTTGCGTTATTTACGTCGTCGCCGGCTTAGAATTCCCAACCCCGCCATCACCATCATCCCCGCGCTCGCCGGTTCGGGGACATTCGCCAAGCTGATGCCATTGGCCGCCGCGAAGGCGTCCAACGCCGCAACATCGCCGGCAGACACGGCCGCGCCGCTGACGCTCTGGTTGAAGTTCGCCGCCAGGTCGGTGAAGTCCGCGGCGTTGACCAGGCCGTCGTAGTTGAAATCGCCCTGGTCCCAGCCGGTGACGGGCTGGTTGAAGTTCGCAGCCAGGATAGTGAAGTCGGCCGCGTTGACCAGGCCGTCAAGATTCGCATCGCCCAGTAGGGTGTACATGACTTCGATCTGGCCGGAGGACAAGCCGGCGACGATTCCGTCGGCCCCGTCGGCGTAACCGACACCGTAGAGCAAGCCGTTGGTGGGGGATTGGGCGGCGCTTGAGATGATTCCGGGGCCGTACCAATGGCCGTTGTTGTAGCCTGTTTGCAGGTATGAATAGATTGTGGAGATGGGATCGGAATTAGCGCCATAATTAATGTAAAAGTGGTAGTTGCTGATGTCGAACGTGGAGTTCGCCAAGACGACGATGGAGCCTTGGGAGCCGTCGCCGGTTAGGCGAAGCGTCGTGGGGTTCGTGCCGTTGCCAATGGCGATCGATCCGCTGCCGCTTGCGGCATTCATCAGGGCCAATGAGCCGGTGATCGTCGCCTGGCCGCGGTTGTTCCCGGCCGGACCAAAGAGGACGGTCGCGCCGGACGTGGAGTTCCACGTCAATAGTGCTTCAGCCGAAGCGCCGATCGTTGCCGGCACGAAATCGGTAGCGATGATGCCCTGAACCTGCGCGGTTGCGGTGGCGGTACCCTGAGAAGTACCGCTGCCGGGGATCGCGAGGGCGGTTGCCTGCGCCGGGCCGGTGGTTGTGGAGACGATTGCGGTTGCGATTCCGCCGCTCCCGTTGCCTTGTGTATTTTCAAAAGCAAGCCCGCCGTTGCCGCCCTGCGCGGTGGCGCTTGCGCTGACGGAATTGGCGCCGCCGGTAAGGCTGATGAAGGTATTGGCTGCGCCGCCGTTGCCGCCGGGCGGCCCGGCGCCGCGATTCCCAGGATCTCCGCCCGTTCCGCCGGTGGCGTTGCTGCTGCCGATAAGCACCGCCGCGGTTGTGTTGGTGAGCGTGAGCGAGCTGGTTGCGCTTCCGCCTGCGCCGGCCTGTATGGATCCGGAAGTTGCGTTTCCGCCGGTGCCCCCAGTGGAATTTTGCGTTAGGGTTAGCGTGCCCGTGGTCGACCCACTGACCGCGTTGGTCATGTTGGAAACCGCGCCGCCCATGCCGCCGGTTTGACTCGCGGTGACGCTGACATTGCCGCCGGCAGTGGAGGTGCCAGTGGCGATCGCGCTGGCGGCGGCGCCGATGGCGCCGACGCCGGCGGTTTGTCCGGTGATTGAGCCACCGGCACCTCCAGCGCCACCGGTGGCAATCGCAGAAACGGTGAGCGCGCCGGTATTTTGTCCGCTGGCAAAGGCCGTTGCCAATCCGCCCACTGCGCCGGTGGTGCTGATGTCCTGCTTGCCCCCTGCGCCGCCGGTGGCGGTGATGCTGATACTTAGCGAGGGAATTGATTTGGTTATGGTCAGGCTTGAGGTTGCCGCCCCGGCAGCGCCGGGAGTACCCCCAGTAGTTTCACCACCGTTTCCGCCGATGGCAATCTCCGAAAGCGTAACAG
>JBEKXM010000277.1:0-6494 GCA_049512115.1 Tepidisphaeraceae bacterium
GAGATTCGGGCCGATGGTGTGACCTCGTCGGCTTGCCACTTCCTCGACGCGTTCACGCATACCATCGGAATAGTACCGAGCCCTGGTGCCTGGATACGGGCGTAGGAATGTTGGATTTTGGCTTTGACCGCCGCGGCATCGGCAATCAAGACGGCTCCCGCACTTGGTTTGACATCGACGAATTCCACAGCCGCAGCTTTTACTGGAAGCTCGTCAGGCGGAACCGGCAAAACGCACAACCGTTCGTTTATTCGTTCGGCCAGCTCAAGCGTCCCCCGACGGATGGATTTCACGGCTTGGCCTGTGACGGCGGAGCGTTCTTCTGCGCCTCGCGAATTGCGTCAGTCATGCGCCCGAATGGATCCATCAGGTCTGCATAGGCTTCTATCGTTGATAACACACTCCCGACGATGTTCTCTTTATCACCTTCGCGGGAGGTTGAGAATTTCAGCGGGCTAAGAGAAGTAGGCTGAGACGCCGAGGTTTGCTCACGAGACAATTTCGCGACCGGAATATCGGTCAACTCTTGCAATTCCAGCAAAAGGTCCGAGTCCACGAAAATCACATCCGGCCGTTTGGTTGCCTCGGAAAGAAGTCGCTTGGCAATGATGTCAACGGTGACCACCCAATCTAAGGTCTTTCCGTGGATAATTTTTTGCATGAGCGTCACCTTCACGGGGGACACAAACGCAAACTCCAGTGGTCGGGTGCGGTAGTCCGTGAGAAGGATAGCCCCTAGATAGTTCCGGCCTGCGTCCTGGGGGCAGGAGATGTACGCGATTACAAAGCCCGAAAGCCGCTTGCCGAGAAGTTGGGCTTCCTGGTCGTCGACGGTAATCCGACTCTTGTCAGCAATATTCGTCGTCATAGGACTTGTGGTTCGTTGAGTTCCCTTAGATTACCGTGTTGCCGAGGGCTTTGGAAGCCTGCTTCGGGAAATCTCGCCCCACAGACACTCCGCACTACGCTGCGGAGGTTGAGGTGCCGCTGAAGTCATAACCACTTAATCGGCTCGTGCCGGCAAGAGTGTTTGCGGTAAACTTCGCAAAACCGCCTGACAAACCTGCTCCGCCGGCAGCGACACAAGCGGCTGACCCCGCAGCACCCCCACGCGCGGCCCCAGCGGCTTCCAAACCGCCGGATCGGTCGGACCAAATAGAATGACGCTCGGCAACCCGATAATCCCCGCCAGTTGCCCTGGCCCACTGTCGTTGCCCACGAACGCCGAACAGGCCGATAGTTCCCGGAACAAATCCAAATATGTCGCCGGCTGCACCGTTTCGTCCGCCGATTGCAGTCGATGAATCTCCTCCCCCCGCCACCGTTCCATTTCAACCTCGCCGAGGAAAATTCGGCACCGATGCCCCGCATCGTGCAGCCGGCCGATCAGCTCGAGATACCCATCCAGCGGCCAGCATTTCGCCGGCGATCCCGCGCCCGGATGAATGCCGACCGGCCCGGCCTGCGGGGGCCGGGAAAATGGAGCCCCCGGTCCGCAATGGATGTCAGGATCTGACCCACCGCCGCCCGCACCGCCGGGACCCCATTCAGCGAATTGGCAATCTGTCCGGCGGTCCCGGCCTCAACCGGAATCATCTGCGCTCCCGGCGCAACCGATGCCGCCGCACGCATCCACGCATCCCCGGGCCTGGCAATAAACGTGAAAATCGAATGTGCCGACGCCAGCTTATGCCGGCAGACCTCCGGCAATTGCGCCGCGTCCCCGAAGAGATGATGCCATCCCAACTCGGTATCCATGAATTCCAGCCGCAGCACTTTCTCCACCAGCACGCCCTTCTGCCGTTGCGTGACGTAGATCACCCGGCTCTGCGGAAAAAGCCGCCCCAATGCCAGCCCAAGCGGCCACGTCTGAACGAAGTCGCCGAGAGCGCCCGAGTGGAAGATGAGTACGTTCCGGGGAAACATGCCGAGAAACCCAAATCGAAAACTCGAAACTCGAATCAAATTCAAAACTCGAAATTCAAAACCAAGCCTGATTCTTCATTCGAATTTCGAATTTGATTCGAAT
The DNA here is from genome assembly GCA_049512115.1 of Tepidisphaeraceae bacterium. Lineage (GTDB taxonomy): Bacteria > Planctomycetota > Phycisphaerae > Tepidisphaerales > Tepidisphaeraceae > PALSA-1353. The sequence goes on from JBEKXM010000277.1 coordinate 2,030, forward strand.
TTCGAGTTTCGAATTTACACTTCCAGCCCCCTCTCAATCCATCCCCCTCCCAACACCACGTCCCCATCAAACAACACCACTGCCTGTCCCGGCGTGACCGCCGACTGCGGCTCATCGAACCGAACCACGATCTCCCCGTCTCCCGCCGTCACCGTCGCCGGCTGCGGATCGTGGTTGTAACGAATCTTCGCCAGGCAGGAAATCGGCTGGCCGGCGATCGGCGGCCGGTCGGTCAGCCAGTTCACTTCCCGAGCCGTCAAACCGCCGCGACGCAGCGTTTGCCTTTCGCCCAGGGTGACGCGATTCGCCTCCGAATCGATATCGACAACGTAGATCGGCCGCCCGAACGCCACCCCCACTCCCTTTCGCTGCCCGATCGTGAAATGCTGGTGTCCTTCATGCCGCCCCACCACCGCGCCGTCCTCCATCACCAGTTCCCCCGGCCGCACCGCGTCCGGACTTCTCCGCCGAACCAACGCCGCGTAATCCTGGTCCGGGACGAAGCAGATTTCCTGCGAATCCGGCTTGTTGTAAACCGGAAGCTTCATCTCCTGGGCAACGGTGCGAACCTCGTGCTTCTCCATGTCCCCAATGGGCAACAGCGTGTGATCCAGGGTCTTTCGGCTCATGCCAAACAGCACGTAGCTCTGGTCCTTGCGCCGATCCCGGCCCCGCAGCAGAGACCTGTGCCCCGTCACCGCATCCACCCCGATGCGCGCGTAATGCCCCGATGCCAGATAATCCGCCCCCACCGCTTCGGCGTAACTCGCCAGCCGCCCGAACTTCAGCCAGTCGTTGCAGCGCACGCACGGGTTCGGCGTCCGTCCCCGGTTGTATTCATCCACGAAGTAATCGATGACTCGCGAGAAATCGTTTTGGAAGTTCAGCACGTAAAACGGAACCCCCAGCATATCCGCCACGCGCCGGGCATCCGCCGCATCCAGCACCGAGCAACACCCCTGCTTGCTCTTCCCCGAATCCGCCGACGATTCATCGGAAGTGTTCTCGACGCCCGCCGGCGTCCCCAGCCTCAGAAAGACCCCCACCACCTCGTACCCCTGCCGCAGCAGCAGCGCCGCCGCCACGGAGCTATCCACCCCGCCGCTCATCGCGACGACGACCTTGCCACGGTTTGAGGGCATGTGGGGATTATAGGAGGCAATGCAGGAAAGCCGAAATCGGAGTTACGAGTTGCGCGTTGCGAGTTGCGAGTTAATCGCTTTATTGCTTTCGCTCGCAACTCGCCACTCGCAACTCGTAACTCGGATTTCAGATTTCGGGTTTCCAAAGGTATTCTTCGCCCCAATGACCCCCGACCTCACCGAGCCCGCCGCCCGGCTCCGCGGCGCCGTCACACGAATCCTCGCCCCGTTCGGATTCAAGGACGACTCCTTCCTCCTGATCCTCGCCGTCATCGTCGGCATGGTCACCGCCGCCGCCGCCGTCGGCTTCCACGAACTGATCCTCCTCGTCCGCAACCTCCTCTATTTGGACGCCGGCGAGAACCGCCTCTATCGCGGGTTCGGAATGATCCTGCTCGTCGCGTTTCCCGCCGCCGGCGGGTTGATCGTCGGCATCGTCAGCCGATATCTCTTCCGCGTCCGCGAAGGACACGGCATCGTCGATGTCATGGAATCCGTGGTCCGAACCAGCGGATTTCAAAGCCCCGTCGTCTCACTCGAAAAAATCCTCACCGCGGGCGTGACGATCGGCAGCGGCGGCTCGGCCGGCGCCGAGGGACCCATCGTCCAGATCGGCGCCGGCATCGCCTCCGGAATCGGCCAGTTCTTCCGCGTCGCCCGAAGCCAGATGCCCGTCCTCATCGGCTGCGGTAGCGCCGCCGGTATCAGCGCCATCTTCAACGCCCCCTTCGGCGGCGTCCTGTTCACCCTCGAGGTCATCCTCCAGGACTTTTCCATCCGCGCCTTCACGCCCGTCGTCGTCGCCAGCGTCATCGCCCAGGTCAGCGAACTCCTGCTCTTCAAGCTCATCCATCACAGCCAGGAATTCCACCCCATCTTCGACATCTCCCCCGACGCCATCCGCACCCACGAAGCCCTGCGCTGGGGCCAGGTCGGAAATTTCGTCGTCCTCGGACTCATCTGCGGCCTGGTCGGCGTCACCCTCATCCGTCTGATGTATAAGTCGGAGGGTTGGTTCAGCCGATTCAAAATCCCCCATGTTTTCAAGCCCGCTCTCGGCGGCGCGATGCTCGGATTGCTCGGGATTGTTTACATCCTGGTCTTCGGCTGGCTCGTCCTGGGCGTCACCAAGCCCGTTCCGTTCAAGACCTACCCCATGCCAGCATTCTTCGGCGACGGCTACGGATTCATCGAGCAGTTGCTTTCACCGACTTACTACACCTCGCCCAGCACCGGCACCGAAAAAATCCTTATATTGCTCGCGTTTCTGTGCGCCATCAAGGTGATCGCAACCTGCCTGACCCTCGGCAGCGGCGGCAGCGGCGGCGTCATCGCCCCCTCCCTCTTTCTGGGCGCCACCGCCGGCGCCGTCATGGGCTCACTCCTCCAACGCTCCCATTTATTCGCCTCCGTTCAGCCGGAAGTCTACGCCCTGGTCGGAATGGGCGCCGTCCTCGCCGCCGTCGTCCACGCCCCACTGGCCTCCATTCTCATCTGTTTTGAAGTCACCGAGGATTACAAGGTCATGGTTCCCGCCATGCTCGCCTGCGTCGTCGCCACCGCCACCGCTCGCCTTCTCTACCAGGATTCCATTTACACCCTGGGCCTCCGCTTGCGCGGCATCCGAACGGGGACCGCCGGTGATCGCGCCATCCTCCGCCAACTCACCGTCGAAGACGTCACCCTCGAACCCGCCAGCGTCGTCCACGCCGCCGACCCATTCCAGAAAATCCTCAATCTCACCGCCGCCGGCGGCGCGGCCAATTTCGTCGTCGTCGATGAACACGGCGCCTACGCCGCCATGGTCGTCGCCGACGACATTCAGATGGCCCTCCTCGATCGCGACGCCATTCCCCTTCTGGTCGTCTCCGAATTGATGCGCACCGACGTGCCGCTGGTGAAACATACCGATGATCTTGGCTCCGTCCTCGAAGCGTTTTCCCGGCACGAAGTCAGCCATCTTCCCGTGACCATGAACAGCCGCCCCAGCCACGTCATCGGCCTGATCAGCCGCGCCGGGTTGATGCGGAGGTATCAGCAAACCTTGGCGGATTCCCGATGAAAATTTGCCCGCTTTTTGACTTCAAAGACAGTCCGCTTTACATCCCGCTCTTGCGCGCATGTCACTTGCTGCAAAGAATTTCCCCCTCCCCCTGTACTCAGGGCCAGGGCCGGGGTGGGGGACGTACGTCTGAATGTATCACGCACCTCTTGCTCCTGCTCCTCTTCCTGGCTCCGGTCTCCTCGGCCCTGGGCGCCGCCCCAGCGGCCGATTCTCTCCGGAAAGATGCCGTGGGATTCACGCTGAAATTACGCGTTGGCATCCTTCGGTTGCAAGTATGGTCCGACCGAATCGTCCGCGTGACCTTCACCCGCGCCGATGATCTTGGGCCCGACAACAGTCTTTCGGTCATCGCCAAGCCGGCGCCGGCTCACTGGGATCTCCTGGAAGCCGCCGATCGCGTCACGCTCAACACAACATTGCTGCGCGTTCAGGTCCAGCGAAAAACCGGAGCCATCGATTTCCAAGATTCCGGCGGCAAATCTTTTCTCGCCGAGCCCGCCGACGGCGGACAGTCCATGGAGGCGGTCACTCTCCAACGCCAATCCACCTTCAAGATCAAGCAGGTCTTCCAATTCCCCAGCGACGAAGCGATCTTCGGTCTCGGCCAGCATCAGGATGGCTGGATCAACCTCGCCGGGAAGAAAATCCACCTCCAGCAACAGAACATGCTCGTGGGAATTCCCGTGCTCATGTCGTCTCGCGGCTACGGATTATTCTGGGACAATCCCTCCATCACCGATGTCGCTTCCGGCGCGGCAGCCGACAAGCCCGGTACGATCCAATGGACTTCCGAGGCCGGCGATGCCATCGACTACTATGTCCTCTACGGCCCCGATCTGGACCAGTCCATCGCCGGTTATCGCTTCCTCACCGGCTCGGCTCCGATGTTCGGCAAATGGGCCTGGGGATTCTGGCAATCCAAGGAACGCTACGCCTCGCAGGACGAGCTTCTCTGGATCGTCGATCAATATCGCATCCGCCATATCCCCATCGACGGCATCATCCAGGATTGGCAATACTGGTCGCCCGGACCATGGGGCTCGCACAAACTTGATCCGTCGCGCTATTACGATCCGAAGGGATTGCTGCAAAAGCTTCACGCGAACAATATCCACATGCTCATTTCCGTCTGGTCAAAATTCGATCCCGACGGCGAGAACTACCGCGAATTGCAAAACGCGGGCGTGCTGTTTCCGCGCACCATCCCCAGCGTCTTCCCCAATGGCGAGCAGAAATGGTATGACCATTTCTACCCCAT
>JBEKXM010000278.1:0-6488 GCA_049512115.1 Tepidisphaeraceae bacterium
TGGGCCGGATCGGGTTTTCGGTGGACTCGGTGTTGGGGATCGTGCGCGGCGGATATGCGGCGGGCGATCTCGATCGGCCGCGGACCGATGACGTGGTTCGGCTGGCGAACGGGGATACGACGCATGGGATCGTGAATCAGATCACCCCGGCGGGCGTGACGATCCAGGCGGGGGATGCGGCGCCGACGCCGGCGTGGGATGCGATCGACGCCGTTCTGTTTTCCACGGCGCCGGCGAATACGGCGGGACTAGATCGTCGAAGTTTTCGCGTGCGATTGGCTGGCGATGATGTGATCGGCGTCCCGGACGTCGCACTGGCGGGGGACCAACTGACGATCACCCTGGACGACAAAAGCACGCGGAAGATTGATCCGGCGTCGGTGCAGGAGATCGAGCAACTCAACGGCCCGATCAGTTGGTTGACGTCGCGCAAGCCGTCGGCGGACGTTTACCGGCCGATGTTCTCGGAGAATTTCCCAACGCGTATCGACCGGACGGTGGCTGACGGAAGGCCGATCGCTGAAAAATACGCGGGATTTCATCATGGCATCGGATGCCATTCGTATTCCAAACTGACTTACGATCTGGATGGGAAATGGGCGGGGTTTCGGGCGCAATTCGCGGTGGATTCGGATTCGCCGCTGGCGGACGTGACGGTGCGGATTTATCTGGACGACAAAGTGGTGATTGAGCAGAAGAACGTGAAGGCGGGGCGGATTTATCCCGTGACGGCGGTTGGGCTCGGAGCGGCCAAGACGATCTCGCTGGAGGTGGATTACGGGGAGAATTATGCGACAGAGGACCGGTTTGTCTGGCTCGATCCGGCGCTGTTGCGGAAGTTGCCGGAGGCGACGACGCAGCCGGACGGGGCGGGGCAGTGACGGAAAAGCGCAAAAATAGAGGCCGGTGCTCGCCGTTACACCGGCCTCCTCAATCAGGCTGCCCGACCTTTTAAGGTCGGAGACCCACAGCCTCAGCCTCAATATCGGAGAACCGCACAAAAAATCTTCACTCAAATTTAGCGCGGCTTGCGCATCGGCGGCGGTTTGCTCTATAATCCCGGGGCAACATGGATCGCACTGAGGCAAAACCATCGGCCAAGCTGGCGCTCGAGGACGGGACGGTTTTCACCGGCCGGGCCTTCGGCGCGGGCGGAACGTCCGAAGGCGAAGTGGTCTTCAATACGGCGATGACGGGATATCAGGAGATTCTCACCGATCCATCGTACAAGGGCCAGATCGTCACGATGACCTATCCGCTCATCGGGAACTACGGCGTGAATCGGCGGGACGTGGAAAGCCGCCGGCCGCACGTCGCGGGGTTCGTGGTGAAGGAATTGTCGCCGATGTATTCGAATTACCGGGCCGATCTTTCGCTGGATGAGTTTCTCAAGACCAACCACGTCATCGGGATCGAAGGGATCGACACCCGGGCGCTGACGCGGCGGATTCGGATCGGCGGGGCGATGCGGGGAATCCTGAGCACCCAAATACTGGACGACGCGGAACTGGTCGATCGCGCCCGCAAGTCGGCGGCGATGGAAGGCGCGGATTGGGTGCAGGCCGTCAAACCATCGCACGAATACTCGTGGGACCAGGACCAGGGCGACTGGCGATTGGGCAAGGTCGAACGCGGCGACGGATTGCACGTCGTGGCGCTGGATTGCGGGGCGAAGGAAAATATCCTTCGCAACCTCACCGAACGCGGAATCAAAGTCACCGTCCTGCCTCCGGACGTGACGACAGAAGAAATCCTGAAACATCGGCCCGATGGCCTGTTCCTGAGCAACGGCCCCGGCGATCCGGCGGTTTTGGATTATGCCATCAAGCCGATCGTGGGGGCGCTGGGGAAAGTTCCGATCTTCGGAATCTGCCTGGGCCATCAGCTTCTGGGCCGGGCGATCGGGGCATCGACGTACAAACTGAAATTCGGCCATCGCGGCGCCAATCAGCCGGTGAAGAACCTAGACACCGGGCGCGTGGAGATCACCAGCCAGAATCACGGATTCGCGGTGGATCGCAAATCGCTTGAAGCCTGCGGCGGAGTGGTGACGCACGTCAACCTGAACGACCAGACCGTGGAAGGGTTCCGGCACAAGTCGCTGGCGGTCTTCTGCGTTCAATACCACCCCGAAGCCAGCCCCGGCCCCCACGATGCGGCCTATCTGTTCGATGCGTTCGTGGAGATGATGAAAACAAAGAAACCCCCGACGGGCCAGCGGCTGAAGGAATTGCAAGCGTTGAGGGATTAGGGCTTGGCGGAGATTTCGCGGTTAGAGGGGCAGATACACCACACGCCCGTTCCATTCCATCTGCTGGCTGCATTCTGTCAGGAGCAAAATCTCGTCGATGGCTTTTCCCACAGGGAACCGGTTGTGAATTACGAATATGCCGGCCATTTTCTCGCCGGAGTCCAGCCGCCGATAGGCATGACCCGGCATCGTCGCGCGGTCGTGGGTTAGAAGAATTCGATGGTTCGCGACGCACCAGGATAAGATTGCGGAATCCTTGGCCCCGGCGAGGCCAACATCCTGCACGCGGACAAGGTCGATACCCGGTTGACGCAACAACAAGCCGCGTACAACGTCGCCGTTGAAGTTTTCATCGGCGAGCAGGCGTAACATGGCTCACATTCAACCCTGTCGGTTTGCGAGGATCCGAGCCCGAATTTCGCCCAGATCCGGCTGGGTCTTGGCTCTGCCTTCCATTTCCTTGGCCTGCTGTTCGCGCCGAGCCAAATACGCTTCGATCTCTTTCGGATGGCGAAGGTAGTACGTGATCACCGAGTAAACGTCGGGCAGGGCGAGAGTAGAGTATCGTTGCACGATCGTTTCCGGAGTCGCTCCGTCCTGGAACGCCTGAACGACAAGCTCAAGCAATACGCGGGATTCCCCCACGCGCAATGCGCCGTCTGAATCCTCACGAAGAGGGGGCGCCTCGACTTGAACGGTGAAGCTCATGCCTGTCATTGTAGCATCTTTTGGGCTGTTTCGTCGAAGGAATTGTCGTAAGATAAAAGAGCGATCGGCTTCTCGGTGCGGATCGAGGCTGACGGAATTGCAATGACTTCGGGACTGAACGGTCAAATCGTGTCGGCAACCACGCAAATGAAGATCGCGTTTTCGATTGTCACGCGGGTTATATGGGGCGGCCTGTTGCTTGCGGGCCTGGCGGCATGTGCGGCTCAGACGGACTACTCGCTGAGCCCGCGCGCCGTTGAGTCGTTCGATTCCGATTGGCGGTTCTTTCTCGGCGATGCTCCCGATGCAAAAAGCGCCGGGTTCGATGATGTCGCGTGGCGAAAGCTGGATGTGCCGCACGATTGGAGCATCGAGGGAACGATCGACAGGGATAACTCCACGGGCAAATCGGGCGGTTTTTTCCCGGCGGGGATCGGTTGGTATCGAAAACATTTCACGCTTCCCTCGGATGACGCCGCGCGCCGCGTCTTCATCGAATTCGACGGCGTCATGGCCAACAGCGATGTCTGGGTGAACGGGTTTAATCTCGGCCATCGCCCTTATGGCTACGTCAGTTTTCGTTATGAATTGTCGGGCCATCTTCAATTCGGCGGGGGGGATAACGAGCTGGCCGTGCGCTGCGACGATTCGGCCCAGCCGGCGTCGCGCTGGTACAGCGGGGCGGGGATTTACCGACATGTGCGGCTCATCGTCTGCGATCCGGTTCATTTGGATCAATATTTCCCGTGCATCACAACGCCCCAGATCACCGATCAGCAGGCGAGCGTGCATGTGGTGAGCCGCGTCGTCAATCAATCCAATGTATCGCACCGGGTTTCGGTGACGACGATGATCATTGGCCCTGACCGGAAGATAGCCGCAATCTATAGCGGGGGACTGGCGGCTCTGGAGGCGGGGAAATCGGCAGACGTGACGCAGGATATTCCCGTCAACAATCCCCTGCGGTGGAGTCCCGATCAGCCCAATCTCTATCGCGCCGTGACGGAAGTGGCCGATGGCAAAACGGTGGACGATGCGGCGGCGAACTTCGGCATCCGCGAATTCCATTTCGATCCGGCGACGGGATTCTGGCTCAATGGGAAAAACATCAAGATTTTTGGCTGCGCGTTGCACTGCGATGGCGGGGCGGTCGGCGCGGCTGTGCCGCTGGGCGTTTGGCAGCGGCGGCTGGCGGCCATGAAGACCGTCGGGTGCAACGCCATCCGCACCGCGCATAATCCGCCTTCGCCCGAGTTTTTGGATTTGTGCGACCGCATGGGCTTTCTCGTCATGGACGAGATGTTCGATGTCTGGACCGTGGGCAAAACACCCCTGCGGAGCCGAACCGTCCTGAACGACTACCACCTCTACTTCAAGGATTGGTGGCAGGCCGACGTGACGGACACCGTCGGCCGCGACCGGAACCACCCCTCCATCATTCTCTGGAGCGCCGGAAACGAGATTCACGACATCAGCCCCACCAATGACCGAGGCTCTCGAATTTTCATCCCGCTGCGCGATCTGTATCACAAGCTCGATCCAACCCGGCCGGTGACGCTGGCGGTGGTGCGCCCCAACGCCAGCCATGTCTATGACAACGGCTTTGCCGATTTGATGGACGTCGTCGGACAGAATTACCGGGAGAACGAATTGCTGGCGGCCCACAACGCCAAACCAGGCCGGAAAATCATCGGCACCGAGAATCATCAGGACCTTCCAACCTGGCTGGCCCTGCGCGACCATCCGGCGTTTTCCGGAGAATTTATCTGGACCGGCGTCGATTACCTCGGTGAATCAATCGGCTGGCCGATGATCGCCCACGAATCGGGGCTGTTTGACCGCACGCTGTGGGCGCGGCCATCGGCGTTCCAGCGGATGAGTTGGTGGACGAGCAAGCCGGTGGTGCGGATCGCGCGGGTTTTGCCGCCGCTGCCGCGCCAGCCATTGCCCGCGACTGAGCCGGGAATGGATCCCGGCCCGCCGCCGCGCCCGCGCTACTTCTCCGATTGGACTTTGCCGCGGCCCGGTCACCTCGAGAACCTGGAGGTCTATACCAATTGCTCGCAAGTGGAATTATTCCTCAACGGCAAATCGCTGGGCGTACAGGCTCGCCACGCGGACGATTCGCCGCTGACCTGGAAGGTCGCGTTCCAGCCGGGCGTGCTGCGCGCCGTAGCCACCAACAACGGCGACCCGGCGGCGACGGATGAACTTCGCACGGCCGGGGCGCCGGCGAAAATTGTTCTCCTCGTCGATCAGCCGACGCTGACTCCCGCTTGGGACGACGTGTGTTTCGCCCGGGCTACTGTGACGGACGCCGACGGCGTAACGGTCCCCGATGCGGCCGATCTGATTCGGTTTGATATCTCCGGCCCCGGAAGAGTCGCCGCCGTGGACAATGCGGACCCGTCCAGCCACGAGGCCTTCGCGGCAACGCAACGTCATGTCTATCACGGACGTTGTCTGGCAATCGTGAAAGCCACGTCGGCGGATGGACCGATTCGGCTCACCGCGTCCGCGCCGGGTCTGGAGGCGGGGTCGGTAGATATTCAGACTGCTGTCCCGCCGGCGGCCAAATAGAGGGGAAAGCCGGATAATGGATCGCGTCACTTTTAATTCGGCCGCGCCACTTTTAATTCGGCCTGGGCTTTCAGATGTATTTCAGAAAGCCACGGTCGCAATTGGCGGTACAAATGGCATTAAATTTTCATAAAGGCAAACCGTGCAAATCCGATTAGAGGTAACAATTCTTTTGGATCCGACTCGAAGGGATAATATACCCGCTTTCGAGAGGGAACGTCAGCGCACTCTTCGGAATTTCGCGGAAGGGCTGCGGCGCTACGAGCCTATCGTTCAGGACGTCGCTCTGATGTTTTACGGACTGCAGCAGTCCGAACGCCTAACGGTTGAAGAATACTGTCGAAGCAATACAGGGATGACGGTGCATTTCAATCCGCACCCGATATACACAGAAGAAGACATTCGGAAATCCCGATTTCTTGAGCTTCTAATAAGGGGAAAGGAGCGAATCGACGGGGATCGTGACTGGAAGCCCTTCAATTCGTATCAGAAGTGGGTTTGCGACACATGCTGGTCATTCGATCTCACGGAAGTGCCGAACCCGTACATTGTCGCGCGACAAAAAAAGAACCAGGACTTATACCTTGCGAGCAACGGCATCATCATCGTTTCAAAATCACTCTGGCAGGAAGTTCAGGAGGCGCTAAAGCCTTGGGTGAGATTCGGAAATGTCGCCTATTCTGATGCGCCTCACGAGCCGGTGGATGAGCTACTCTGGATGATGCCGACCCAGATGCTCGGCTGGCCAACGATAATGACGATTCTCGATCGATGTCCGACATGCAATCGTCCTACCCGAATTGCCATGGGTCAACCTCCGGACCCGATTATGACGACCATGACCATAGTGACCGAATTTCCGCGAAGAGATATTCCTATCGCACTTGCCGGTAGCTGGTACGGCGAATATCGGCAGGGAAAGCAAGCGAGGGTGAGTTGGGATTCATTT
>JBEKXM010000279.1:0-6480 GCA_049512115.1 Tepidisphaeraceae bacterium
CCCGAGCCGGCGGGCGCGGCGATGATGGTGATGGCTGGATTGGGGATTCTCCATCGGCGGCGACGTTCGCGCTAGTCAGCCAGATTGTCGCCAATAGATACCGTATGCGCTTCCCATAGCCCCGGATGTACATCCGGGGCTACGATTGATATGAGAGAGTTTGGTTATTGATTCCTCTGCGATCGACGCCTGGCAAGAAGAAACGTCCCGCAGACCAGCACCGTCGCCATGGAGGCGGGTTCCGGAAGGTTAGTAACGTTGTCCACCGGTAAGTCGCCAGCCTCCTGGTCCTGGAACATCGTGTCGATCTGCGACAAGGTGTACGGTATCTCGCTGGAATTGCTCGGATCGATCCAGGTCGCCTCGTCGATGACGCCGGTTTCGGCGTCGATCATGACGGCGCCTTCCACGTCGTTGGTTCCGCCTGATCCGTCATAGGGAATCAGCCAATCGCCCTCGGAGCCGATATCATTGGGCGTCTGCATGAACTGTGCGTCAGCCACGTCAAAGTTCCCGCCGGGAATCTCAACGTCGCTCTGGAGCGTCGGGTCGGCGGCCAAGTCGGAAAGGGCGTCGGTGTCCGCCGTTCCGGCCGCGGAAATCGCACTGCCGAGCTCCGCCGGAGCGGCGGGCAGTCCGTAGTCTCCCGCCGGATCGCCCGTGTCGGGCAGTTCCGGTCCCTGCGGCTCCACTTCAAACTTGTAGCCGTAATTAAAGTATTGCAGGCTGGGTGTTAGCTGCGGGCCCGACACGTTGAATATCCGCGTCCATGGCGCCAACTGATTCACGGCGACCTCATTCCCGTTCGGAAGTTGCGTTACTGGGCCGTTGGCCGGATCGTTGTCGAATCCATAACGCAGGTACGTGTTGTAGCCCAGCCCCAGACCGCCGTTGTTATTCAGCAACGCGGGATTGAAGTTACCGCCGTTTTGCTCGGCCACGGCCCATCCTGTCCATGGGTCGTGGACGTAACCGCCGTTGATCACGTAGTTCTGATTTGGAGCGATCGCCCCGGTCGTGTTCACGCCGTAGACGCTGATCGCGTGTGCGCCGCTGTTGACCGCCGCCACCGCCGGCACCGAATACTGCGATATGGCGTTGGCGATGGTGCGGTTGGCCAAGCCCTGGTTGAACAGGTTATATCCGGCATATTGGTGCGTGCCGAACGGATAAGTGGGATTGGCCGCGCCGTTGGCGTTGGGGTTGTCCAGCATATTCATATCGAAATCGATACCCTGGCTGTCGGTTCCAACACCGGGCGGGCTGTAAGGATTGTAATAGCCCACGCCATTGACCGTATTCAGACCGTGATTCAAGCCGTAGATGAACGCTTGCGCGGAACCGGCGGTGACGGTTCCCACACCGTTTTGAACTTGGATGCCCGCCAGTGGATAGCCCGTGTTGGCCGGGTAAAGGTTTCCATCTCCGGCGGCGATCAATTGCGAAACCGGGACGTTGGCGCCGGTCACTGCCGGCGTGTCCAGCGCCATTTCCGTCGATGCGGCCGCGCAGAAAAAGTTCGTCACCTGCGCGTGATAATTGTTGGGCAACTGGATATCAACCTGTTGAGCCGGCGCCACCAACGGCCAACCGGCAACCGCCGCAACTAGGGCTGCCAGACTAGCTCGATTGGATGTTTGTGAAGATAGAGACTCGCCCCTTCGATCGCCATTCTTTCCCCAGCGCATTTGTCCTCCGAGTGGTTGAGCCTGAGATGTACCTTAACTCTTGTCCATTTTACATGACTCCGTTCGGCTTGCAAGATTAAAGTAATCTAAAATGAGCTGGTAGCGGAACACCCGATCGACCCCGCCAGCAGAATTCACTTCGCTCGCATCAGCCGCTCTATCCGAGTCTTATCATTCGCGTGCCACACGGTTTATCGTATGTCGATAAGCTGCCGAATGAATGGGCAAACTGTTCAGATCGCGCTAGAAATCGTGTCGGATTCAATGACCTGCATGACGCATAATCGGCGTTCGTTCACCCGGCCCCTCACAGACCGGAGATTTGGCAATCGACCATTTAGAAAGTGAGCATTGAGCGCGGTGGGACTTGAACCCACGACCTACGGATTAAAAGTCCGTTGCTCTACCAACTGAGCTACGCGCTCGGCTTGTTCGCCGCGGGATCGACGCGGCCGGGCCGCGTATTCCGCTGGTGAACCAGCTATGGGTTTTAACAGCAGCGGCCGCGCTGGGCAAACATGCCGTGGAACGGACGTTGGTCGTACAATCATTCCGTTGGTATTCAGTGGATGTCAAATTCAAGGAGCGGCGACATGAAAGCCATTCGCGTTCATTCTTTTGGCGGGCCGGACGTCCTGAAGCTGGAGGACGTGGCCGAGCCAGCCGTTGGGGCGGGGCAGGTTCGCGTGAGGGTGAAAGCTGCCGGCGTGAATCCCGTGGAGGCGTATATCCGAACCGGCAAGTATGGGCCGCAGAAGTTTCCTTATACGCCGGGCAACGATTCGGCCGGCGTGGTTGAATCGGTCGGGGAGGGCGTAACGCATTTCAAGATTGGGGACCGGGTGTACACCGACAAGACGGTTACCGGGTCTTACGCCCAGTGGACGGTTTGCGACGCGGATTACCAGCATCCGCTTCCGGATCGTGCGACGTTTCAGCAGGGCGCGGGGGTGGGAATCGCGGGGGGAACGGCGTATCGCGGATTGTTCCAGCGCGGACGGGGATTGCCCGGTGAGACCGTGCTGATCCACGGCGCCACCGGAGGCGTGGGAACGGCGGCGGTCCAACTGGCCCGCGCCGCCGGAATGATCGTCGTGGCAACTTCCTCCAGCGAACCCGGCCGGAAATACGCGCTGGAACAGGGCGCTCATTACTCGGCGGATCACGACGTCACCGAGCGCCTGGACGAAGTGAAGTCCCTCACCAACGGCAAGGGCTTCGATTTGATCCTGGAAATGCTGGCGAATCGCAACCTCGCTTCCGATCTGTCCGCCCTGGCCAGGGGTGGCCGGGTGGTGGTCATCGGAAGCCGCGGAAAAATCGAGATCAATCCGCGCGAGACCATGGGCCGCGAGGCCGACATTTTGGGGTTGATGCTTTTCGGCGCCACGCCGATCGAGCATCGCGCGATGTACAGCTCGCTCTCCGCCGCCATGGAATCGGGGACATTTCGGCCAATCGTCGGCCTGGAGCTTCCGCTGGCCGAGGCCAGCCGGGCGCATCATCTGGTCATGGAAGGCGAACAGTTCGGGAAGATCGTGCTGATCCCGTGACGCCTCACGGAGCCGTGGTGGGCTGGGTGGCCGGCGCGCCCAGCGCGGCGATGACGGCCGATTTGATCGCGCCGCCGTTCAAATCTTCCGCCACCACTTTGCCGTCAGGGCCGATCAGCCACGCGCCCGTTGAATTCTGGGCGCCGAAATTGGTATTGATGACCGCCCAGTTGCCTTGACCGACGATTGCCGTTTGGGGCCAGGGGTTATTGTTCAACCGCGGCGGGTTTTGATCCTTCATCAGAAATTCAGGGTTGATCGTGAGAAGCGCCAATCGGCCGTCCCCGCCGTAAGCGGCGTAGACGTCCTTGAACGACGCGATGTTGGTATCGAACGGATGGAAGAAGTCGAGCAAAACGTATTTTCCGTGGAAGTCGGAGAGCTTTAGATCTTTGCCTTCCGGCGTCCTCATCGCCAGGTCGAACACCGAATCTCCGACTTTGTATTTCGCCAATCCGACGACCCAGACGGGATCGAGTTGAAGCGGCTCGTCGCTTCGCCCACCCGGCATCTCGGGGATGGTGAATTCCGCAGACCCCATGCCGATTGGCTGTCCGAAACCATTCTCACCATTCTCGTTGTTGGTTTGCCGAATGTTGATGGAAAGCTGGTAATCCCCGGCGGGTACGTCATCCACGCGGAATGAGCCGTCCGGACTGACGGAAAAGGGAAAATTCCGCATGTTGGCCATGGCCTTTTGCTGGTTCGCGAAATAGGCCTTGCCCGCATCGGTCTTCATCCAATCTTGCATCCATTTCTGCTGCGTTTCGGCCGACGACATTCTGACCAGCAAGGGCATGGGCGGTGCGGCAAAGCTGACTTGCCGTTGAGACATAATCTGGCAGTAGCCGTACGTCCAGTCGGAGTGCCCGGACAATTCCGGAGAAAGGCTGACTTTTCCCACGACGGCGCGGCCGGTGCCGCCGACGTTGACGCTGACCGTCTTGCCCGGTTCAACCTCGACGGATTGAATCGACGCATCGGTCCACGAATTGGCCGAAAGCGCGACCCGCCGCCCGATCGTCCATCCGCCGGGCGGAACGCGATCCACCGCAAATTTCCCGTCGTCATCGGTCTTGGCGTCGAGTTGATCGTAAACACGAGGCTGTTGGGGATCGTAGGCCATGTTTCGCCCGGAGGAGAAGACGTCAACGTTCATCCCCGTCGCCGGCTTGGAGCCGACCATCATGCGCCCTTCGATCCGCCCCCAAGGCGACAATGTGACGACCGGCGATTTCGCCAACGCATCCTGATCCGTCTCCGCGTAACCGGCATCGGCGATCACGGCGATCTTGAAATTGCCCGTCTGCGGCGGGAAGTCGATCCGCCCATCCGCGCCGCTGGTCGCCGTAGCGGCCATGTTATTCTGAATCTCGCGGCTGTTCTGGATGTAAACCTGCTGGCCCGGCAGCGCGATCGCCGCGGTCGCCCCGACGACCGGATTGCCGTCGGGCGTGCGGACCGTCAGGATCAGGTCCTTGCCCGGCTTCATCTTCAGATCGAGAGTGACATCCCCCTCATCAGACTTCACGATTCGCGATTTAACGGGCAAATACCCGGATGCCTCGATTTTCACGGCAATGCCCGGATAAGGCCATTCATCCGTGAATGCGAATTTTCCACCGGGCCTGACCGCATTGACGTTCCAGCCCGGTTGCCAGGTCGTCGGCTGGTCCGCGCTCCACTGAATTCCCAGAACCAGTTGAATGTTCTCGATCGGCTTGCCGGTTTCGGCATCCGTGACCGTTCCGCGAATGTGCGAGACCGCGCCCAGATTGATCACGTTGTCCTGATCGGGGGTGAGGACCTGGCTGTCCAGACCGCGAAGGCCCTGGGCGCTAACGCTGACCGTGACCGGCTCGGCCGGCGCTTCATTCCAATGGAAATGACCGGTGCCGTCGGTTTGAAAATTCGCGTTGAGGGTGTTGTTCGTGCCCTGCCAGCTT
Organism: Tepidisphaeraceae bacterium; assembly: GCA_049512115.1. Lineage (GTDB taxonomy): Bacteria > Planctomycetota > Phycisphaerae > Tepidisphaerales > Tepidisphaeraceae > PALSA-1353. Next base: position 5,188 of record JBEKXM010000279.1, read on the forward strand.
TGCACGTCGATCCTCGCGTTGGGCACGGGATTCCCACTGGCGTTCACCACCATGCCGGTGATGCGGTGCGGGCCGGACAACTGAATGGTCAGGCTCTGCCTTTGCTGACCCATCGCAAACCGCTTCAATTGCGGGGCAAATCCTTTGGCCTGGATTGTCAGCAGAATTTGTTGTCCGGGATCGAAATGGTAACTGAAATGCCCGGAAGCATCCGTGTTTTCGGGGGGAATGGCATTTGAAGAATAACGCTGCTGCCCGAGGGCAACGGCAGCGCCTGCGACCGGCATGCCCTGCGGATTAACGACGACGCCATCCAGCGTGATGCCGCGCCGCAACGTAAAGACCGCCGTGCCGTCGTAAAGCTTGGAAACCGGAGTAAACGGCTGGGTCAGCCAGAAATCGCCGGTAACGTGTTGGTAATCCCACGCCGCCAGCCCGATCTCATCGCAATCAAGCGGCGCGCCGTTGAACGTCCAGCTTCCGTCGTCGCCGGTCTTGACCTGCCTGGCGCGGTTATACGGGCTGAGGTCGAACTGTTCGTGCGGATTGGCGTCTTTTTTCTGGAAATCGAGGATCACGGTAGCGCCCACCACCGCTTGGCCGCTGTCATCCACGATCTTCCCCTGAACTTTCGTGCCGCGCTCCATCGCCAACGTGTAGTCCGTTGGAATTGCGCCCCGGAGATTCGAATTATAAGGCGCCCACGTCAGCCGCATGGGCACGTAATTCTTTCCGCTCACGCGGATATTGACGTTTGGGTCTTTACCGGCAGGAACGGTAACCTGCACGCGTCCGTCGGCATTGGTGGTTCCGGTGAAGCGCGTCCGCCCATTGCTGACGACCCTCAGCCCGGCGATCGGTTGTTTGGTCTGCTGATCGATGACCAGCAGATTCATCGTGCTCGTGGGGCCCGAGTTATTCGGATTGTTCGCGGCCGGGCTGGTTCGATTCGGGGCGGGCGCAGCTGGCGCAGCCGGCATGGCAGGCGCCGCGCTGGCCGTGACCCCGGTGTCCGGAACGCTGAGGTTGGCGCCCGTCGTCCCGCTGCCAAACGACAACGTGCTGACCAGGTAAAGCCCCACGGGCACGAGAATCGCCAGCAAGACGATCAGCGAAATGAGCACCCACGTCCTGGCTCCCCCCCAATACCGCCCCGGGATTGCATGGTATTTTTTCATGATGAGTTCTCTCGACTTGAAACCCTCGCCGTGGCTTGCCGCCGCTGCCGATTGCGATTTTAGCATGTATCTGCGGAATGCAAAGAGATTGGGAAGTTACGAGTTACGAGTTGCG
>JBEKXM010000280.1:0-6442 GCA_049512115.1 Tepidisphaeraceae bacterium
GGCATCTGGGAAATTCCATTTCCGGACAAACGCGGAAAAATGTCGATCAGGTGGAGAATTCAACCCGCCGCCATGTCGAGACGATTCAGGTGATCTATAACCGGTTGGATCGAACCCCGGAGGAACGGGTGTTTCCGCTTTGCCAGCAGCAGGATTTGGGAGTGCTGGCGCGCGTTCCGCTGGCGAGCGGGTTTTTGAGCGGAAAATATAAGCCGGGGACTTCGTTTGGAGCCAACGACATTCGCGCGAGGCAGGATAGGGCGGTGGTGGAGCAACGGCTGCGCGAGGTGGAGGAAATCCGCCGCAAGGAGGTCCCGGCCGGGATCAACATGGCCGAATGGGCGCTGGCGTGGTGTTTGAAACACCCGGTGGTGACGGCGGTTATCCCCGGCTGCAAGGATGACCGGCAACTTCGCACGAACGCGGCGGCGGCGGAATTGGCAATCGTCAGCGAGGATCATCCGCAGGCGTGGAAATAGATTCCATCCAGATCGTGCCCGTCTCCGTCGAGGAGATTGTGGATCTTCGACATGCGGTGCTGCGCGCGGGATTGGCCAGGGAGACGGCGTATTTTCCGGGTGATCGCGATCCGCGGACGGTCCACCTTGCGGCCAAAGATGGGCAGGCGATCGTGGCGTGTGCAACGGTGCTGGTGAATCAATGGGAAGGCCGGCCGGCTTGCCAGTTGCGGGGGATGGCGGTCGATCCGGGGTGTCAAAAGCGCGGAGTGGGGGGACGATTGCTCGCGGAAATCGAGCGGGTCGCGGTGGAGAATGGCGTCGGTCTGATCTGGGCGAACGCCCGCGCGCCGGCGGCGGAGTTTTATCGGAAGCATGGATGGGAGATTGCTTCGGAACAATTCGAGATTCCGACGGCCGGGCCGCATTTCAAGATGGTGCGGAAACTGGGATAGAAGATATCTCGCGCGGAGGCGCGGAGGCGCGGAGAAGAGAAATTAGGGGATTTTTCTGCGCGCCTCAGCGCCTCCGCGCGAGAAATTGAATTCCACGCACGGGCGGGACGCCCGTGCCACAATTGGTTAGAATTCAAACCATGGCAACGGATAAATCCTGGCAAGCTCGAATCGGCGAAGCGACCGATGCGCTGGCCCAATCGTTCGTCGAATCGATCAGCTACGACCGCCGATTGTATAAGCACGACATCGCGGGCTCGATTGCGCATGCCACAATGCTGGCCAAGGTGGGACTTATCACGGATGGCGAGCTGAATGCGATCATTGAAGGCTTGAAAGGAATCGAGCGCGACATCGAAGCGGGGAAATTCAAATTCGACGAGAGCCTGGAAGATATTCACATGGTCATCGAGGCCGCGCTGATTGAGCGGGTCGGCGAGCAGGGGAAGAAATTGCATACCGGGCGGAGTCGAAATGATCAGGTGGCGTTGGACCTCTGCCTTTGGATCAGGCGGGAGGGCACAGGACGGTTGATAAAGCTGGTCCACAGGCTATTCGAGGCATTTGTCGGGCTCGCTGAACGATCGCGCGACGTAGTAATGCCATCGTTCACACATTTGCAAAGAGCGCAACCGATTTGTGCAGGAGCCGAGGCGTTAGCATGGGCCGATATGTTTTCAATTGACAGCATTCGGATCACGCAGACACTCGTGGGTGCCGGGTCTCTGTCGCCGCTTGGAAGCGGCGCGATCGCCGGAACTTCGCTTCCCGTCGATTCAATTGAGACTGCGAAAGCACTGGACTTTCTAGGCCCACCGCGAAACAGCATCGAGCGAACAGCATCACGCGATATGGCTATCGATTTCGCGTTCGCATGCGCAATGATCTCCATGCACCTTTCCCGCTGGGCGGAGCAGTGGATCATTTACATGACGACGGAGTTTTCGTTCATCAATATCGCGGACAAGTACACGACCGGTTCGTCGATGATGCCGCAGAAGCGGAATCCGGACATGCTGGAATTGATCCGCGGGCGGTGCGGGAACGTGTATGGGGATTTGTTCGCGCTGATGACCATCCTGAAAGGCTTGCCAATCGGGTACAACCGGGATTTGCAGGAGGACAAGCGGATTGTTTTCCGGGCCTACGATACCGTGAGCAGTTGTTTGACGATGGCGGCGGCGATCGTGAACTCGGCGAATTTCGTGAAGGAGAACATCGAGCCGACGCTGGATCGGGGATTTCTGGATGCGACGAGCCTGGCGGAGTATTTCGTGACGAAGGGGGTGCCGTTTCGGACGGCTCATCAGGTTGTGGGTACGCTGGTGGCGAAATGTGAAAAGGAGGGGAAAACGGGGCTGGGGCAGCTTGGGGTGGAGGAGTTTAGTGATGCGCTGAAAGCCCACGGATGGCCATCCGTGGGCTTGGATAAGGGCGTGTACGATGCGCTTGGAGCGCGGAACGTGGTGAAGCGATACCAGAGCGCCGGGGCGGCGGGCGGGAAGCCGTTCGAGGAGCAATTGGCGGCGTGGAAGAAGCGGCTGGGGATGTAACACCAAACCGGAGCGAGGGATGCGGCGCGTGGTCGTGGTGGGCGCAAGCGGATCGGGCAAATCGGTGCTGGCTGAGGAGTTGGCGACACGGCTTGCGGTTCGGCATGTCGATCTGGACGCGCTGCATTGGGGTCCAAACTGGACGCCGACACCGACGGAGATTCTTCGTTCGCGCGTCGAGGCCGCGATCGCGGGAGATGGATGGACGCTGAGCGGGAATTATTTGAAGCTGCGCGACTCGATCTGGCCGAGGGCGGACACGTTCATCTGGCTGGACTATCCGATGCCCGTTGTGATCGGGCGAGTTGTGCGGCGAAGCGTTCGTCGCTGCATCACCAAAGAGCCCTTATGGTCGAATAACGTCGAATCCTGGGGAAAAACTTTTTTCTCGTCTGAATCCATTATCGTTTGGGCCTGTGAAAGTTGGCGAAAGCAGCCACATGATTATCCGATACTATTTCGGTTGCCGGAATTTCAGGGAATTCGTAAATATCGTTTTAGGTCGCCCCAGCAGACTCAGGATTGGTTGAACCGGGTGGAATTCGCGAGCGCCGATGCCCACGATCGTTGATTACCAAATCGTATTGGATCGCCTTACCTCCCAGGGGCTGGAATGTCATTATTACAATGGCGGGTCGTTTGGGTTCGGCCCGGCGGCGGAGGTTCGCGGGTGGATCGGGCCGCCGGATGGGACGATCAGGCCGGAGCTGGACAAATTCGCGCGGAGGGTGGCGGCGCCGTTTGGGGCGACGTTGGCGGGGCTGGCCGTGCGGGCCTGGCGGCAGGTCCTGGCGGGAAATGTCTGGGTGATGCCGGCGAGCAATTGGTCGTACGAATTGAACCATGGCAGCAGGGAATGGCTGCCGGGATTGCTTGGGGACTGTGGGATTGATTTCAGCCTATTGATTGGGCGGACCAACGCGGCGGCGATTGAGTTCTTGCCGGGTGAAGAGGCAGGGTTTGAGGGTTTTGTTGGGGGGTTGCTGGCGGGGCTGACGACGAGCGATTTCGCACTGGCATTTCCCGGGCGGGCGGCGGTTTGCACGGTACACCATCACCAGCAGTTGTGGTGGGTTACCAATAATCGGCAATTGGCGATGCTACTGGACGGAATTGACTGAATTATCGGCCCTTGATCCGTCGGGGCGGGGCTGATCTGCTTTGAATCTTGAAATGCCGGCGGGGTTGCGTAAAATGTAAGCGATTCGTTTGGTTGGCATTGGGATGATATTTCCCAGGCCGATCACGGACGACGCGCTGTAGCGGATGGTGCGTCGTTAGGTCCTTGATTCGACGTATCGACATGAACGTGGTCATTTTGGGAATACTGACGAAGACGACGATCACCGCATTGGGCGTGATGGGGCTATTGCTCGCACTCAGCCGGCGTGTGACGGGTGGCTTGCCGCGGCAGTTTTTGCCGTTGACGGCCCTGGCGCCTTCGTATTTCACATCGCCGGTGCTGATCAACACGCGCCGGCGGATCGATTGGCCCTCGCGAGCACCTCCCGGAATGACATTCATTCGGCAATGCTGGATCACCGGTTGCGGATTCTGTTGAACCGGACTTGGCATTGAAATGTCCCGTCGAAGCAGGGGTCTTTCCAAGGCATCCGCGTTGTGAGTTCATCCATCACCAATGGATGAGTTCGGACGGGATTCATGGAAACCATGTGGTATCTCCTGGCCGGGCTGGTCGTGGGCGCCGGCGGTGTGGCGGCAGCGGCCAAGGTCATGGCGCGCAGCGCCCTGAACCGCAGCCGGGCCGAAGCCGAGCAAATCAGGAATAACGCGCTGCTGGAGGCCCAGAACAAGGCCAAGGAAATCGAGCTTGCCGCCCGGCAGGAACAGCTCAAGCGCAAGGAACAGTACGAGCGCGAAACCGAGCAGAAGAGAAACGATCTCAAGACCCAGGAAGGCCGCCTGGCAAAGCGGGAAGACACTCTGGACCGAAAGCTGGACACGCTTTCGGTCAAGGAAAAGCACCTGGACGATCTGGAATCCCGGCTTTCGCAGCGGGAGAAATCCCTGGCCGGCAAGGAAGAGAATCTTACCCAGGTGCTTCACGAGCAGCGGGACAAGCTGCTGCAATTGACGAATCTTTCGCCCGAGCAGGCGAAGGAAATGCTCCTGAAGCGGATCGAGGACGATTGCAAGCTGGAGGCGGGGGCGCTCATTCAGCGAATCACCGAGCACGCGCAGGACGAGGCGAAGGACAAGAGCCGGCAGATCATCCTCCAGGCGATCCAGCGTTACGCGGCGGAGCAGACGGCCGACCACACCGTCAGCACGGTGAGCATTCCCAGCGACGACATGAAGGGCCGGGTGATCGGCCGGGAAGGCCGCAACATCCGCAGCTTCGAGAAGGCGACCGGGGTGGACGTCATCATCGACGATACGCCGGGCGTCGTGGTCGTGAGCTGTTTCGATCCGGTGCGGCGAGAAATCGCGCGGATGTCGCTGGATCGGCTGGTGCAGGATGGGCGAATCCATCCGGCGCGCATCGAGGAAGTCGTCGCGGTGACCACCAAGGAAATGGACGAGGAGTTGATCCGCCTGGGCAAGGAAGCGGCCCAGGAGGCGAATCTGCAACTGGCCAAGCCGATCATTCCCATGCTCGGCCGGCTGTCGTTCCGCACCAGCTATGGGCAAAACGTGCTGAAGCATTCGATGGAGGTGGCGTATCTGTCCCAGGTGATTGCCGATGAGTTGGGCCTGGATGGGAAGCTGGCGCGGCGTGCGGGGTTGCTGCACGACATCGGCAAGGCGATGGACCACGAGCAAGAGGGCGGGCATCCGCAACTGGGGAAGGAATTTTTGCGCCGGTTCGACGAGCCGGAGGCCGTGTTGAATGCGGCCGAGGCCCACCACGGCGACGTGCCGGTGACGACGCCGTACACGGTGATCGTGATGGCCGCGGATGCGATCAGCGCCAGCCGGCCCGGGGCACGCCGCGAAAGCCTCGAGCGATACGTGAAGCGCTTGCAGGAGTTGGAAGATTTGGCGATGACGTTCGAAGGCGTGCGCCAGGCGTACGCGATCCAGGCCGGCCGCGAGGTGCGCGTGATCGTCGATGCCAAGCTCATCGACGACCGCATCAGCGCCAAGATCGCCCGGGACATCGCCCAGAAGATCGAGACGGAACTGAATTATCCTGGGGAGATCAAGGTGACGCTGATCCGCGAAACACGCGCGGTGGAATATGCGAGGTAATCACGCTGATAGCCAATCCTTTCAGGTGGGCTGAGCAAATGTTGGTGTCCCGAAGAAAATTCACGATGTGGGCGTGTCACGCTGAAATTTTCTATCGCGCTGCAGTTGTTCGAGGAAATGATCCACTTCCTGGGCGTCATCGGCCCATGAACCGAATGAAGCGCGCAGACCCTCGCCAGGCGGCGATTCGGGCCTGAGCGTTACGGATACCTTTTGGCCGTCTGGAAGGCCCGATTCCTGTTCCAACTCAATGGTTTTGCCTTGGATCTTCCCCTTGAGAATATTAGTGCCGTTGATGATGGTTCACCTCACTATCGTGAAGTAACCTACGCCGATCGCTTCCTGGAATGCGGCCTGCCGTTAGGCCTTGGTTTGATGCTCGTGACGAGCAGAAGATCGACGATTTCGATTGTTTCGTCCTTCAATCCAACTCCGATGGTTCGGCCAGAAGGCGTGATAGCCAACAATTCTGGATGACGCACCGGCAGACGTCTGCCGTCTGCCAGATAAATATCGAATGGCTGAAAAGGATGGGCCTGATGGGCGCGGCGCAGTTGCTCGACGGTCATGAATTGACTGTAATACTCGAATCCGGCTGGGTCAACAAAGAGCGTGGATTTGGAAGGCGGAGGGAATATCCATGTCCCCAATCACCCGCTGCCCCTGGGCAACAACGGAATTGATGACCGCGTATCACGACCGGGAATGGGGAGTGCCGCTGCACGATGATCGGAAGCTCTTTGAGTTTTTGATTCTGGAAGGG
>JBEKXM010000281.1:0-6384 GCA_049512115.1 Tepidisphaeraceae bacterium
TTTTTTTGTGGGCTTGGCGGTAGGCTGATCGGACGGCGGTTGACCGGGCTTACCCGATGGATCGGGGTTCCCGGACTCGGAATTATTCTGTGTCATGTTCACCTTTCCAGAGGCGCAATCAAAACCATGCCCGGTTTATCGAGAATCGACAGCGGCGGGGCAATTTCGCCCGGCGAGGCGGGGATCGAGGGAGTCAGGCCGTTTCCCGCCGCCGGCCGAGCCGACGAGGGCGGCGCGCCGCGTCCCACGAATCCCAGGCCGCCCTTCTGATACGTGAAGGTGCGAATGCTCGCCGAACCGAGCAAACTCGGGTCCACGTTCAGGGTCACGTATTTGCGGTTCCGCGATACGACCGCTTGGCCCACGTTCTCGTTCACCCCGACCGGGAGCGACGCAATCTGCCGCTCCATCGGGGTGGCGGTCGCATAATAAAACGGCACGGGCGGCGAATCCGCGGCCGCGATCGTTGGACCGGCCAGCACAATCAAATACCACCGCGAAGACCGGGAGGCTTCGCCTGCCCGGGCGAAGAGCGCGAAGACAGACGCGAAGAAATTCATATTGCTTCTTCTTCGCGCTCTTCGCGTCTTCGCGGTTAACTCTTCGCCGATTGTGTCGCTTCTCATTGCAACCCCGCCCGGATGCCTGTAACTTTCGGGACGTTTTGGAGCATACTCATGCAACCCACCGCGGGCAAGAAGGCGCTCATCACCGGAATCACGGGGCAGGACGGCTCGTACCTGGCCGAATTCCTACTCGGCAAGGGCTACGACGTTCACGGCATCGTGCGCCGCAGCAGTTCGTTTAACACCGATCGCATCGGCCACCTGTACCGCGACCCCCACGATCCCAACGCGCATCTGTTCCTTCACTATGGCGATCTCGTCGATGGAACGGGGTTGCGCGAAATTCTCACGCGCGTCCAGCCGAACGAAATATACAACCTGGGCGCGCAATCGCACGTGCGCGTCAGCTTCGACCAACCCGTCTATACCGTCGCGGTGGACGCCCTGGGAACGATGAATCTTTTAGAGGCCATCCGCGACACGGGTTTGCCCATCCGCTTTTACCAGGCCTCCAGCAGCGAAATGTACGGCAAGGTCGTCCAGACCCCGCAGACCGAAAAGACTCCGTTCTATCCCCGCAGCCCCTACGCCTGCGCCAAGGTTTACAGCTACTGGCAAACCGTCAACTACCGCGAAAGCTACGGCATGTTCGCGTGCAACGGCATCCTGTTCAACCACGAAAGCCCCCGGCGCGGTGAAACCTTCGTCACCCGGAAAATCACCCGCGCCGCCACCCGAATCAAGGAAGGTCTCCAGAAAAAACTCTACCTGGGAAACCTCGACGCCAAACGCGATTGGGGATTTGCCGGCGACTATGTCGAGGCGATGTGGCTCATGCTCCAGCAGGGCCAGGCCGAGGATTACGTCATCGCCACCGGCCAGACCCACAGCGTCCGCGAATTCCTCGACGAGGTCTTCGGGTATCTCAATCTCGATTGGCATCAGCACGTCGAGGTGGACCCGCGGTATTTCCGCCCGGCGGAGGTGGACGCCCTGCTGGGCGATGCCGGCAAGGCCCGGCGCGCACTCGGATGGACGCCTAAGATCACCTTCAAGGAACTGTCCCGATTGATGGCCGATGCCGACTGGAAACTGGCCAAGCGCGAGCGAATGATCGCCGAGCAGACAAAAACACCATGAGGTGGTCCCTATGAGCGTCTCAACGTCCGATCGCATCGTCGTAACCGGAGGCGCCGGCTTCCTCGGGTCCCGCGTCGTGGAACTCCTCGCGGATCGCGGATACCAGAACGTTTACGTCCCGCGCATAGAAGATTTCGATTTCACCGCTGAAGCCAATGTGCAGCGCCTCTACCGCGAGCAGCGCCCCGATGTGATCTTGCATCTGGCCGCCGAGGTCGGCGGAATCGGCGCCAACCGCGACAACCCCGGACGATTCTTCTTCGCCAACCTCATCATGGGCCTGCATCTCATCGAGCAGGCGAGAATCAACAAGATCAAGAAATTCGTCCAGGTCGGCACCATTTGCGCCTATCCGAAATTCACCCCCGTACCGTTCCGCGAAAGCGACCTCTGGAACGGATATCCGGAGGAAACCAACGCCCCCTACGGCGTGGCCAAGAAATCGCTGCTGGTCATGTGCCAGGCGTATCGCCAGCAGTACGGCTTGAACGCGATCTATCTTTTGCCGGTGAATCTCTACGGGCCGCGCGACAATTTTCATCCGCATTCCAGCCACGTGATCCCCGCCCTGATTCGCAAATGCGTCGAGGCCCGCATGGCCGGTGAAAAGCGCATCACCGCCTGGGGCACCGGCTCGGTCAGCCGGGAATTCCTGTACGTCGAGGACTGCGCCGAAGCCCTCGTGCTTTCGCTGGAAAAATACGATTCGCCCGAACCCATGAACCTGGGCAGCGGCCGGGAAATCACCATCAAGGATTTGACGGAACTGATCGCCCGCCTGAGCCGCTTCGAGGGCCAGATCGTCTGGGACCCCAGCAAGCCCGACGGCCAACCGCGGCGGTGCCTGGATGTGAGCCGGGCCCGCCAGGCCATTGGCTTTTCGGCCCGCACTTCCCTGGAAGACGGGCTGAGGAAAACAATCACGTGGTTCGAATCGCATCTTCATGAATTGACGGAACGCGACTATTCCCACGCCGCGGGTTGACCCATGCCAAGGCGATGTAAATGCCGCAAGGCCCAGAGTAAAGGTGACGGGCCCTTTTGACGATGCAGGTAAGGCCATCATGCGAAATGTAAAAGATAAAGTTGTTGTTTGCGGCGCCGGCGGATTCATCGGAGGCCACCTGGTCGGCGAGCTGCTTTCCAAGGGACACACCGACGTCCGGGCGGTGGATATCAAACCGTTTGACCAGTGGTATCAGCGCTTCGGCAACGCCGAGAACTTTCAGCTCGACCTTCAGGTCAAGGAAGCCTGCTACAAATCGCTGGCCGGCGCCAAGGTGGTTTACAACCTCGCCGCCGACATGGGCGGAATGGGGTTCATCGAAAACAACCGCTGCCTCTGCATGCTCAGCGTGCTGATCAACACGCACCTGTGCATGGCGGCCAAGGACTGCGGCGTCGAGCGCTATTTCTATGCCTCCAGCGCCTGCGTTTACAACGCCGACAAGCAGCGCGATCCCAACGTCACCGCCCTGAAGGAACAGGATGCCTACCCGGCCCAGCCCGAGGACGGCTACGGATGGGAAAAACTATTCAGCGAGCGCATGTGCCGGCATTATCGCGAAGATTTCGCCCTGCAAACCCGCGTGGCGCGATATCACAACGTCTACGGCCCGCACGGCACCTACGACGGCGGCCGCGAAAAAGCCCCCGCCGCCATCTCCCGAAAAGTCATCGAAGCCAAACTCTCCGGCAAACATGCCATCGAAATCTGGGGAGACGGACACCAGACGCGCTCCTTCATGTACATCACCGATTGCCTCAAGGGAACGCAGGACATTCTCTGGAGCGACATCCTCGAACCGATCAATCTCGGAAGCAATGAATTGGTCTCCATCAACCAACTCGTTGACATCGTCGAGGACATTGCCGGCATCAAGCTCAAACGGTCCTACAACCTCAACGCCCCGAAGGGCGTCAACGGGCGAAACAGCGACAACACCCTGATCAAAAAGCTCCTGGGCTGGGAGCCGAATACCAGGCTGCGCGCCGGGATGGAAAAGACCTATCGCTGGATTTACGATCAGATGGCCAGTAAACGGTAAGATGCCAGCCGGGTGTCATGCTTTTTTTGGGCAGGCGTTGGAAGATTGCCAATTGCCTATTTCCTATTGCCTATTGGAATACGGGAGACCGCAATCTCCTCTTCCTTCAATAGGCAATAGGAAATAGGCAATTGGCAATCGCCAGACCTATCCGCTACAAACGGGCGTTATACCGTGCCGGGAGCGGGAAACCCTCGATGTCCAGCATCGGACGAGATGAGACGCTTGTGGGCAAAACCGTCGTCATCGTAAGCCAGGTCTTCGTGCCGGACCCCGCCGCCGTCGGCCAGTACGTCGCCGACGTAGCATTCGAACTGGCCCGGCGAGGTCATTCCACTGGAAAATACGACGTTCGCGTGTATGCATCGGCCCGGGGATATGAAAACCCCGGCGCGGTTTATCCACGCCGGCAAAACATCAACGGCGCGGATGTCCACCGGATCCCGTTCGCGTCCTTCGGCAAGAAATCCATGCCGCTGCGCGTCCTGGGCACGGCGGCGTTCATGATCCAGGCATTTTTCGCGGTGCTGTTCACGCCGCGCATCGCCGGAGTTTTTTTCAGCACGTCGCCGCCGCTCATCGGCTTGCCCATCTCCATCGCCGCCGCCATTCGCCGCGTGCCCATCGTCTTTTGGGCCATGGACCTCAACCCCGATCAGCTCGTCGCGCTGGGCAAACTGAAGGCTACCGACTGGACGTGCCGGCTCCTGGAATCCGCCAACCGCTTCATTCTCCGGCGGACCGTGAGGATCATCGCCCTAGACCGCTTCATGGCCGACCGGCTGGCCGGGCGCAACGTGCCGCGATCCAAAATCCTCGTCGTTCCACCGTGGCCACTTGAAGAACTCGCCCAGACCGATCGGGCCGGGTCGGAACAAAATCCGTTCCGAGCGCGCCACGGCCTGGCCGGGAAATTCGTCGTCATGTACAGCGGAAACCACAGCCCGAGCAATCCCCTGACCACGCTTCTCGACGCGATCGTCCAACTCAAGGACGATCCGGACATCCGATTCCTTTTCGTCGGCGGCGGCAGCGCCAAAAGGGAAGTCGAAGACTACATCCGCGACCACAACCTCTCCAACGCCCTGTCGCTGCCCTATCAGCCGCTGAGCGAACTGAAACATTCTCTCTCCGCGGCCGACGTTCACGTCGTATCACTCGGCCAGGGCATGGTGGGCATCGTTCATCCGTGCAAGATTTACGGCGCGATGGCGGTCGGCCGGCCGATCCTTTTCCTCGGCCCCAAGCCGTCGCACATCAGCGATCTGCTGGATCGCCATGACATCGGCATTCACGTCGGGCACGGCGACGTGGCCGGCGTCATCGCGGCCATTGGCCGCTTCCGCGCGATGTCGCCGCAAGAGTTGCAAGACATGGGCCGGACCGCCCAATCCGCGCTGAGCCAATCGCTGAGCGAATCCCAACTCCGCGGCAAGTTCTGCGATGCCGTGGAAACCGCCATGCGAATCGGCTAGAGTCGATCCGCTTATGCGTCGCTGGCTATTCATCCTGGCCGTCATCGGGCTGATCACGGCCGCCATCAGTTGCGAGAAGACGATCTACGAGCCGGGTGAATCCGAGCACGGCGGGGTGTTCCTCAACGGGACGCCGCCTCCGGCGACATCACCGTAGGGCCACTGAGCAAAACTGGACACGTTTTACACATTTGACACTTTTTCAATTCGATTCGGCGTTTGCCGGCTTTCAGTTGAATCGTAATTGCTTATGGCATAAGCGATTATGGCCATCGATTGGATTTGGCGCTTTTGTGGGATGGAAAATGTGTAAAGCGGGCTCAACAAGGTTGGCGGGGCGAAATGGGCGAGAGTGCAGCCACAACCCGCACAAGCGATGAAATTATCCTCAATGAGATCGAGCGGACTGGGGCTTGAATAAGAACGGACGGTTTGCGCGCTCTTCAGGATGTAGCCTTCCGGACTGTCTTTTGCGCACCTTCTCCTTCAACCACATAGCCAGACCAACTCTGGAGCAATTCCGTGAGCGTGGAGTGGCCAAGCCGTTGATGAATCGGAACGCCGCGATATTTCCTTGCCAATTCGTTCCCCAACTTCATGATCTGAATGCTCTCGCCCGTGATGAGAACTGCATCAATGACGTCCCGCAACTCCGCCCGCAATTCTTCGGGCGCGCGTGCGGGTTGCTCGCTTCTCGCTTGCAGCACGCTCTTTGCCTGAGCAATCGTACTTGTTGGAAGGTCGGTCGCAGACTTTCGTTCTGCTTCGGGGGGAGTCACCACGACAGGGGTTACAGTCTCGGTCTTATCCCGCCCCGGCGTAATCTCCGCCCGCTGGCAACACCATGCCCGAAGACCGTCATAGGCGAAGCCCACATGGAACGTGACTCTCGCATTGATATCGCGGGTCTCCGAGAACTCCTTACCTGGGACGAAGAACGCTCGCAACTTGGGCCCTACGCGGATCAAGCCGGATTGCTGGCCTCTTATCTCCTCTATACTACCTTCGACTACCGCCAAGCGAGGATTGCGCTCTCCGGGTCCCGGGCGCCAGCCGGACAACTCGCGGTGGTGGACGATTGGAAACCACTTGGGACCGGTTGCGTACCAATAATATGAGAAATCACGCCGCATGGCGTTTGCGCGCCGCATGTGC
>JBEKXM010000282.1:0-6358 GCA_049512115.1 Tepidisphaeraceae bacterium
CCGACCGGACCCCCAAGGCCGAGGCCAACAACATCCGCCTGGCGATCAAACCTTTCCTGGAAATCTTCGGCCACACCGAGGCCGCAAAGTTCTCCCCGTTGAAGCTGGAGGCCTTCCAGGACCTTGTGGCAAAACGGGGGGATTGGTGCCGCAACCATATCAACCATCAGATGTCCAGGATCAAGGCGATGTTCAAATGGGCCGTGCGCAGGGAGCTTATCCTGGAGACGGTCTACCGGGCGCTTCTCACCGTGCCGGGACTTCAACTGGGGGCGACGGACGCCAGGGAATCGGATCCAGTGTCCCCGGTATCGGACCAGGTGATTGATGCGACCTTGCCGCATTGCTCCCCCACCATCCGGGCGATGATCCAGGTCCAGCGATGGACCGGGGCCAGGCCTGGCGAAATTTGCTCGATGCGGATCGGCCAGATCGATCGATCACGCCCGACCTGGACCTATTCCCCGCCCCACCATAAGACGCTGCACCACGGCCACGCCCGCAAAATCTTCATCGGCCAGCGCAGCCAGGACGCGCTTGCACCGTTCCTGATGCGGCTTGACCCCCTGGCCTTCGTCTTTTCGCCGGCGGAAGCGGAGTTGCAACGCCGGGCAGCACTCCATGAGAAACGCCAGACGCCGGCGAGCCACGGCAATCGGCCAGGCAGCAACGTCAAGGCTCAGCCGCGGCGACGGCCGGGAAATCGGTACACCGTCGCCACCTACAGGCGGGCGATCGCTCGGGCCTGCGCGGTGGCATTTCAGCCGGCGCCGCCGCTGGCCAGGCGGGACGGGGAATCGGTCCGGGCGTGGAAACAGCGGCTCACGCCGGCGGAACGTCAAGAGTTGAAGGCGTTCAACCGCCAGCACCGCTGGCACCCGCACCAGCTCCGGCACACCGCCGCCACGGAAATCCGCCGGCAGTTCGGCATCGAGGCCGCCCAGCACGTCCTGGGCCATGCCCAGATCAACATGACCGAACTGTACGCGGAAAAAAACGCGGAGATCGCTGAAGGCATCGCCAGGGCGATTGGATAATCGAAAGGAGAAGATGATCCATGGCCGACAACGAAAGACCCGTCACGGTCGCTGAACTCTGCAAGCTCATTTCCGAGCATCCACCTGGCAGAATCCAATACGTCACACGGAAGATGGACGCAACGAGCAGCTTCGCGCCTTCGGGACCGGGAAATCGCCGGTCATTAAAATACCTGCCAAGCGAAGTTCGAAAGGAATGCGGCCGCGTGGCCAAGCGGGCGCGGCCATCCAATACCGTGCAGTTCATCGAGCGTGGAGTCACTTGGATCGCCGAGGAACTTCTCCCGGTTCACCGCGAGACAGCGGACAGAATGGCATCGCTGGGAACCATCGCAAAGCCGCGAACCGAACCGCTTCAAGGCCCGACGCCGTGGTATAGAAAATTCTGGCCCCGTGAGGACATCGAGGGCGCACTAAACAAATACTCAGTCCCAAAGTGCGAACAGGACAAGGTGCGGACGGCCGCGGAGGTCGAACGGCTGGGCGACGACGAATATCTCAGCGGCCGTGAAGCCGGCCAGTTCGGTTTCGGCAAAACTTTACTTCGCGTGCGCGGAGATTTGGATGATCCGCGGCGCAGACACGCCCACAAACCCTTCCCGCCGTTTGCCGGATGCCCGGAGACGGGGCTGATTCGCGGACAATGGAAGCCAAGGATTTCTGAAAAGAAGGCCCTGACGGTCGAACCGACGTGGAGACTCGGCGACCTGCGGGCCTATAAAAGCATCCGCGACAATCCCCCGGTCCCGGACGGCGGAATTCTGTTGCGCGACGCCATTCGAATTTTCAGGCAGCACCAACTAAACACCGTTCGATCGAGCCTGGTCAAGCTTATTCAGTCAAAGAAGATTCGCGGCGGGCAGATCGATTGCCTCAAGAAGAATTTCTCTCCGCAGACTGGCGAGAATGGCATGTGGTGGATGATGTGGGCTGATCGTCTCGCGGTGCCAGATGGAGCGAGGGTGCCAGAGACAGCTTACAAGCCTACCGGATCGCCCAAGGAATCCACTTCGGCCGACGACCTGATTACTCCCCGCCTGAAAAGAACTTCGGCCGGATGGATGCGCAGCCCGGAAACGAAAAAGAAGGACCAAGCGCTGATGGATGATTGGCGACAGCACAAGGATGCCTACAGGAATCAAGGTGGTGCCGCGGCCTTTGCCAAAGACAGGGGATATACACTGAAAACCTTCAGGCGTATCCAGAGCGCCGAAGCGATGGCCAAGAAGCAAATCCATTGCTAAAACCCCCCCCGTCAAGGGCTTTTTTGGATTATTTTTTCGACGTTTTCCCTTGAAAATCCAGAAATCAACGCGCCAATCCAACTGCTAAATCCCCCCTACCTTTAGCAGGCGCGTCAGCCTATTCGCAAGGAAGCCCGGCGCGGCGCTCGCGCCCGGCAAGGAAAGGCCGGCGATGGCAATCGACATTTTGCATGATCGCCTCATCGGATTGCGAGGCGCCTGCGCCATCCCCTACTTTCGCCGGCGGGGCACGGACAGGCCGTGCCATCTCTCCACCCTCTACCGGGCGATCAGCCGCGGCACTTTGGCCAAGGATCGCGTGACCACGGTAAAGCTGGAGGTGATACGCACGCCGTCGGGTGCGTGCACGAGCCTCGAAGCAATCGAGCGATTCGCCGCGGCGATCAACGGCGCGGGCGCCGTGACCACCGGCTGTCACGCGACGAACGACGCGGAGGATTGTTCGAGCAACCAGGAGGCGGGATGGTTAGGTCCACAAAAAAAATGACCGCATCGCCTGGTACGCGACGCGGTCAAAATCGGAAGGAGTCACGTGGCAGATTACCCCAACGGCGCGGATCGCGCAAGAGAAAAGTTTTGGGAAGATTCCGGCCCGACGGCCCGAACGGCGATCGAGAGCGCGACGCCGATCGAAAGTATCCACTTCCGCGGGCGGTACGCCTCCGTCATTGGCAGCTACCTCCTGACGATTGATCGTGCCGGATTCATGGGGCACCTCACCGGGGCGGAAATGAGGCTGCTGCTGAAAATGCTTTGTCACCTCTGTCCCGAAGATCTGCAAAATGGTTTCCTTATCAGCCGAACGAGTGTCAGGTCGCTCGCGAAAGCATGCGGCCTTTCCGAACAGGGCGCCCGCAAGGCAATGGCTCAGCTTTGCCGCCGCGGATTGATTCGCCGGGTGATCAGGACCAGGGCAGGCTCAGTCACCGAAATCCTGATGCCATCCGCGGCCCGAAACGAAGTGTCTCCCAGGGTAGAGTCAGCCTCTGGGCCGCGAGGGAACACCCCGCTTGCAAGTGCGCGGACGGCGCGGACTTGTACGGGTTTTGTCCGTCCAACTGGGGAGGGCGCCGGTGCGCTACTGGAGGAGACTGGGTGCGCCACCGCAGCGCGCGCGCCGTGCGCCACTGGAGGAGACTACACCATATATGAGTCTTCTTTAATGCAATGCAATGCAATGCAGGGGGAGATGCCCCAGACGGACGAAAGGGTCTCGGCGCTGCTGGCGCAGAAGTTCGAGATCGGCGCCGCGATTGCCCTATGCCGGCGTCCGTCCTGCAGGCTCGATCGAATCCACAACGCCATCGCCCGGTGCGACGACGCGCAGGTCCGGCGCCTGCTTCGGACCAGCCGCCAGGCGTACATCACCGACGCGATCAAAAATGAATACGCGCCCATAACCACCGCAGATGAACGGCGCGAACTGTCCGGGCCCGAACACCTTCAAGAACAACGCGCCATCGAGCGCGAGAAATCCAGCGCCGCGCAAACCTCGATGAAACGGGCGCTCGACAGCCTTTCGGCCCTGGCGGCGAACGAACTGGACGCGCTCATCGACCGGCTTGTCGCTGAGACCCGCGATCCGGAAAAGAAAAACCTTTTCGACCAAAATCGCCGCTGGGCGCTGAAGGCGAACGATTTCACGCTGGCGCTTTTCGATCTGCACTCACGAGCCTTGTCCGCGAACTGCCAAGAGGCGGCCAGGGCTTCCGCAAGTGCGCCGCGGGCAGCCACGGGCATGACCTCAGAAGCTCCGCAGACTGCAAGCGGCCGAATAGTGCGAATGTCGGAATTGTCGTGACAAGCTGGCGATGTTTGTGGATGCTATGTTGCCATGCCGAGTGGCGATTCGTTCGACCAGCCGAAGCGGAACTTTCCGCGACGGCACTACGTCAATCGTCATGTCACCCTGCCGCCGGCGGACGACGACGCCGTGGTCGCACATGCAGAACAGAATGGAATCAGCTATTCGCGAGCGCTCTCGCAGATCGTCGAGCACCACGGACGCTTGATGGGCGCCAGTGCCAACCAGGCCCGGATACGGCTGCGGGAACTGGGGACGAAGATCGAAGCGATTCTGGACGGGATGAAATCCGGGCGGTCGCCCACGGTCCTGGACGTCCGGGCGCTGCGCGACTTGAACACGATTTGCCTGGAAGCACTTGGATGAATGGCGGAAGAATCACACAAGTCGGCGGAGACCCGTCAGGGCATTGAGCTTCTTGATTTCATCAGACACAAATTGAAGGGTGCGAGGCGACGCGCGGCGTTGTGGGCGTTCCACCGGCAGCAGCGCGCCGGGGAACCATTGGGCCTGCTGGAGATTTTCGACGAATCGGCCGTCGATTTGTCCGTGTGCGGATTCGAGCCGACAGTGGCGGCGCGGGTTTGGTGGAGGTCGCTTCGGTATCAGGACCGGAAAAGGATCAAAAAGCTAAGCGCCCAAGGCGCCACCATCGCGCGGCGGGGGCAACTCGCGCCGCTGCCCTCGCAAGTTTGGTGGGATCGGCGCTGGGATCGGCCCGATAACAGTCCTGATGACGAATGATTTTTCCAGGACCCGCGAGCGCAAAATGAGCCGGCCGCCAGCGTTGCGCGGCGGGCGCGATACCTTTTTGTCAAGGGTTAGAGCACGACGCGAATTGCAAAGGCTGGGAATGACGCCCAAGGCGAGCCGGGTGCTGGTGATGACCCTGATCCGGCGGCGGCAAGACAAGCAAGCGGCGCGGGCCCTGGGCATGACGGTGGTGGCGGTCAAGTGCTGCCGCTGGCGCGCCCGAAAGAAGTTTTCGGGACTCCGAGCGGCATTCCCACCCTGGCCGCGACGAAGGTCGAAGGTGGATGACAATGGTGACGAACCCGAAAACGGGAGGCCCGAACATCCGGGGAAAGGGGCCGTGGAAGGCTGAGCAATTTTTGCGGCGATTCAGTGACCAGGTCGCAGCGGAATACGGCGAAAGTTCAGGGCCGCACATTTTGGCCGTGTTGTCCATGACCAGCCTTCGCGATTGCAGGCGGGAGATCGCCGCGGCGTCGGATGGCGTCGAAACAGAATTTTCAAAGCAGCTTTTAACCCAGAGGCGAACATGAGAACTCAACTCACCCAACTCAAACGGCCACCGGGAGCGCCGTTCAGCTTGAACACGATCGCGCGCGAAAACGGCTTGAAGCTCTCTTGGGTCCGGGCGGCGGCGGCGGGTTTCAGGCCGATCGGCCGGCTGAGCGGCTCGCCGATATTTTCTGAGGCGGACGCGAAACAGATCGTCAAGGCGGCCGGCCGGCCAGTGAAGCTTCCGCCCGCCCTGGGCGCGACACCCGGAGAAACCGCAACCAATACCGGCAAACGCATCGAGGGCGAGCGCGCCACCACCAGGCCGGAGAACAGCCGCACGGTTGCGATGCCGCCGGCGAGACAGGAGTAACGATCATGGACGGAACCCAAGTGCTGGCTGAACGTGAAAAGGAAGCGGCCGATCGGCGCGTCCAGGAGTACGCGGAATATACGCGGCTCGCGCGCCGTGCGGCGGCTGGAAAATTGGAGCGAAATCAGGCCGCCCGGTTTGGAATTTTGCTCGATAATTTGACGATTCCCACGGACGAAGCCGCGGCCGATCAGCGGGTGCTCACGCGGGCCATTCAACTTGAGGCCGCCGCCTCCGACCTGCCGGCGGCGATTCAGCTTCACGACAAGCGGATGAATGAAGTCCGGGCGGTGCAGGCCGAAGTCCGGGCGGAGATGGAAAAGCTCCAACGACGCGAGGCCGACGCGATTGCGCTTTACTACGCGGCAAAAACACCGCTTGACGACGCCAGGCGAGCCGATTCGGAATTGAAGGATTTACGATCCAGGCATTGGCGGCTGCTGGGGGCGGAGAATCCACAGATTGCCGCTCGGCGCCGGCACCTGGTCTCTGTGTTGTACGAACAGGCCCCCGCGGCCGTCGACGGCTACGACGTCCAGAGCATCGAGGCCCTGATGAGTCAGGATGCCTTCAGCCTGGTGAATCTGGACCGCGTTGACTGGATCCGTTTACCGGATCAACCGACGGAGGAGTT
>JBEKXM010000283.1:0-6323 GCA_049512115.1 Tepidisphaeraceae bacterium
GATGCTGCGCGCTACCGGCCGCCAGCAATGCCCTCCCCCGACGGCCAGCCCATGAATTCCACGAACAGGCTCACGACTTGCCTATTGCAGTCCCGGCGCAATCGGCGTGCCGAACGGGATTGGGACATCCCACCTTATCCGATAAGGTGCAGTGTCCCCCTTTCCCATTCCGAAATAAGCCGCCGAGACAGCAAGGACGCCGAGAGGATAGGGAAAGTCATTGTTCGCCTTCCCCCGTTCTTGATAAAGCGCTCACGTCCCGGAAGCGCTCGGGTGCCGGTTCGCGTTCCCATCCCGGTTCGCGTCCCTGAAATTGGATCATGCCCCCCCGTTGAGCCGTCCGCAATAATGCGATAGATCGCGACGTAGGATTAGAGAGAAAAATCTGCCCTGAAGCCCCCATAGCGTATGGGCTTTTGCTGGGCTAAAATACCTCGTCATGCAAGAAACTGGTGCAAAAAATCTCGATGCTTGGATAGATTCGCTGCGCCCTTACGAGGGTCCACTGAGAGCTGTAGAGCCAATAACCGATATCGACTTTAATGTGGTTTCGGCCTTGATAACGGAGATGGCGCGGGACGGAGGGCCTATCCGTTCAGACAGCGCAGCTGAATTCGCACGGCGCGCTGGTGTATCCACGGACGAGTTGGTGAATGTTGTGTCGGGCATACTCTTTTTTTGCTGAGCTTCCCGCCAATTATTCGATTGCTGATGGTGTAAGCGCACTTGCACGGAAGGGGCTGCTCACAGAGGGCCGTGTACAAGAGATAACTCGAAGACTCGAAGCCGTGGATGCGGCGGGTGGAACACGACAAGCCGCGAGGCAGATCAAGGAACTGCACGAAGGCGAGATATCATTGTCCGAGGCTGTCCCTAGGCTCAAAGCATTCTGGACACGTACGCTAAGCGTCGCAAAGTTTCAGGAGAGCGCCGGGGAAAATCTGCAAACTTACCGGCCGAAAATTGAGAGGTATGACAATGTCGCCGTCTTGCAAATTGACGTCAATGTGTATGGTGGGACACAGCATTATGCTGTTGCGTTGACGGGGAAGGAGTTGGCAGTGTTCATTCGGAGGCTGCAAACCACCGAGATCGAACTTTCGGCTCTGGCGAAAGCGACGGAGACCGCACATGGAAAATGATATCAATTCAATGGCTGGCACTCTGAGTGGTCAGGAACTTTCCGACTGTATGGGCGAACTTCAAAGGCGTCAGGCCACGATGACAGGCAGCCTCGACCAACACGAGGCAGAGATTGAAACTTTGAAAAGCACAGTTGCGCACATGCTAGGTCTAAGAACTTTCTCATCGAAGATGTCGCCGCCAGAGACAAAGACTGAGAACCCATGGTTCGTGATAACCGACGAAAAACGCCGCTCGTTAAGTGACCGCGAAATTTTATTTTTTCTAGTTCACAGTCAACGTCAACCTGATGCACGGATGTCCCGAACGAACCCGGGACTGCCTTTCACGACATCAAACAAAGACCGGTTCCTAGAGAATTTGAAGGTGCGGCGCCCAATACTAGCGACTACGCGGTCCTCGGCGGTGCCCGCAAATCGGGTTTTCCTGCCGCTTTCCGGAGTGCTTTCATTGGCCACCCTCGGACTGGCCCAAGAATATAGCGGCATAGTCTTGATAAATGGCGCCCTGTTGATTCCTGCATTAATAGTGCTTACTAGCTTCACATTTGTAGGCCTCTTTAGCTTTAGGCGATCAAAGAAGAGGGCCGGCATTTGACGTGGGCATATTTGATTTTTGTTGGGGTCGGTTTCGGGGTTGAGCTATACCTCTATATCCAGTCGGCCAAGGAGGGCCGAAACCACATTGTCGACCAGTTGCGGTATATCATTTCCGTCGCACGAGAAGTCTACGACGAAATACGTGGACCCCACGAAAAGGTTAACCGCCTTTGTGGAACGGCTGTCGGGTTGGTCATGCTTTGTACTGCCGCATGGGTTGCCATTTCTACTTTAAGCAGCGTTCTTGTCCCTTTTGATATTCAAGAATGGCCGCAGAGAATGCTATTTTCTCTCTCTGCCTGCGCGGCTTTCGTGTTCTGCACTCTATTGGCCAAGAGATTTAACGATTGGCTGATTTCCCGGCGATGAGATCCCCCAATCCGGTGGGAGATCCACAATTCCCGCCGCAAAAATGTTCGGGTCCAAAGCGCGCAGATTACCGCACTACCGGCGGCTGGATTCAGACTCCATTTAGGTTGACACAGCATCGGGCTTGGGTTGGTGCATCAGGGGGGACGATTTGAGTTTGAACGTCGGGGGAAGCGCCGGCCGTGGGCTCACGATCTTGGCCAAGGCGGTATAGGTTGTTGGGGGATCACACGCTGGCAGTGCCTGATTCCGCGCCGCTTCCAGGCCTAATCCTCTCTTTTCAGCGGATCTTGCGTAGTAATCAACACCGATAGAGGCCATTGCGGCCTACTGACGGAAACGGAGCGTTGGAGCAGCGAATGGTGGCTGCTCGAATCACGTCATGAAGGCGATCCGGAATGTTGCACGATCGACCGGACTATTCGGGCGATCACGATCTCTTCGTCGGTGGGAATGATTCGAATGGCGATGCGGCTTTGGGCGGAGGAGATGAGGGGTTCGCCGCGGGCATTTCTTGACGCATCGAGTTGCAGGCCGAGGAAGTCGAGGCCTTGGCAGATGCCGGCGCGGACTTCGGGGGCGTGTTCGCCGATGCCGCCGGAGAAGACTAGGGTGTCCAGACCGCCGAGAGTGGATGTTAATGCGCAAAGATGTTTCTTGGCTTGATAGCAGAATAAATCGACGGCGTCGGCGGCGCGGGGATCGGTGGGGCGGGCGGCGAGAAGATCGCGCATGTCGGAACTGGTTTCTGAGACGCCCAGCAAGCCGCATTGTTGGGAGATGAAATTGTCCATTTGCTCGTTGGAGAGATTTTGGTCCTTCGCCAGGTAGATTAAGAGGCCCGGGTCCAGATCGCCGGGGCGGGTGCCCATGACCAAGCCGGAGGTTGGGGTGAAAGCCATGGTGGTGTCGATGGGCTTGCCGCCGCGGACGGCGGCCATGCTGGCGCCGGAGCCGAGATGGGCGAGGATGACGCGGCCGTTGGCAACCTGCGGGCCGGCAAGGGCGGAGAGTTGGCTCATCAGGTAGGTGTAGGACAGGCCGTGGAAGCCGAAGCGGCGGACGCCGGCGTCATGGTAGCGGCGGGGGATGGGAAGAAGTTGGGCGACGAGCGGGAGGTTTCTGTGGAAGGCCGTGTCGAAGCAGGCGATTTGGGGGATGTCGGGAAATGCATGGCGAAAACCCTCGATCAGGGCGATTTCGCGCGGGAGGTGCGCCAGATCGAGCGGCTGGGTTCGGCGAAGCTCGGCGATCGACTCGGCGGTGATGAGTTGGTTGTCGAGCAGATGCATGCCGCCATGGACGATGCGATGCCCGATGGCGCCGATGGCCGATGTGCCAAGCCGCTGATGCAGGTAATTCACGATGCTTTGAACGCCGTCGTGGAAGGTCGCGGCGACAATGGGCAGCGTTTCGGGGTCGGAGGAATTGTCGCGTGTGGCCGTCAGGCGCGCGCCCGGCGTTCCGATACGTTCGACCTGGCCGCTGAACAATCGCTTTGTGGCGGAGGAAAAGACGGCGAATTTGATGCTCGACGAACCGCCGTTGACCGTGAGGGTCAACGGGGCGATCTCGGGCGCTGAATTAATTTGCATCTTAATCTCTCCGGGTTGCTTCAACGCTCATGTTTTGTCCATCGCGGCGTTGTATTCGCCACGGCGCGCAGCCCGGTTGCACTGGGCGCGGTGAAGCAGGGCCTGTTGGGCGGACTTCACGTTGGCGTCGTGGCCCGACCAGATTTCCAAAGCGGGTTGTTGGATCGCACGGGCAAATGAGAACGCCAACGCCCAAGGCAGTCGCGACTTGAATCCAATATTCATGGCATTCAAATGGGCCGAGGCGAGTTCACCGGATTGGCCACCCGACAAGAACGCAATCCCCGGAACGGCGGCGGGGACCGTTCTTAGCAGACACTTCACGGTGGCGTCGGCGACGTGCTCAAGGTCGTCCTGGTGCGGGCAGTCTTTTCCCGGCAGCACCATGTTGGGTTTGAGGATCATACCTTCCAGCATCACGCGCTGAGAATTGAGTTGATTGAAAACCGCGCGAAGGACTTGCTCGGTTACTTCAAAACATCGTTGCAGATCATGCGAGCCGTCCATGAGCACCTCCGGCTCGACGACCGGAACCAATCCCTCCTCCTGGCAGATCGCGGCATAGCGAGCCAGCGCGTGCGCATTGGCATCGATGCACCCCGGAGTGGGGATGCCGGCGTCGATGGCAATCACGGCCCGCCATTTGGCGAATCGGGCGCCCATCCGAGAATATTCCCGGACGCGAGTAACTAATCCATCCAAGCCCTCGGTGACCTTCTCGCCTGGAAAACCGGCCATGTCCTTGGCGCCGGCGTCAACTTTGATGCCTGGAATGATTCCCACATCGGTGATGGCTTTGACAAGAGAAGTGCCATCTTTCTTCTGCTGGCGGATCGTCTCGTCATAGAGGATTGCGCCACTAATGCACTCACCGAGACCGGGTGTGGTCACAATCAACTCCCGATAGGCGCGCCGGGCTTCCTCGGTTTGGGGAATTCCCAACCTGGCAAATCGTTTGTTGCAGGTTGGGTTGCTTTCATCCATCGCCAGCAGGCCCTTGTCGCCGGCGACCATTGCCTTCGCTGTGTCGTTAAGCTTTTTCGCATTCATTTGGGTTTGCTCCATTTCAATTGTTGGGGCTTGGCGCCTCCTTAAGCCATCGCAACGCGGCTTCATGGTCGCATTCCGGGAAGTGTTTGATCTTCGCTCGTACAAGATGGGCGGCGATCTTGGGGATTTGCGTGAGAAGGCTGCTATCGCTCACCAGAGCTAATCTTTGAATCTTTTGGTGATGGCTCTCGATAAACCGCATATGAGCGAGAACCGCTTCGAGATTCACCCAGCCAGGAAAGGCTTTCGCGTGGATCATCACCCCACGCAATTTGCCATGTTCCGCGATGTATGGATCGATCTCATGGGCCAAGCCCACGAAATCGGCCGCTTCGAGCGGAGCTTGGGGTTCGAGAACGAGTATCCCTTCTGGCGAAAGCAGTTTGTGATTGAGCATGGGTCTTCCTCTTTCTGGACATTGGAATGTTGGATTCAAAACTACTCGATATTCTCTATTGGTTGATTTCAGTCCTTTTGGAAAGTTAAATTCCCCACTTCCAGTTGCGGATTTCCGGCAGGTCCTGGCCGTTTTTGCAGATGTATTCCCGGTGCTCGATCAGCTTGTCTTTGAGCTGCTGCTTCAGATAGACGCCCCTGTCGCCGGTTTGCGGCAGGCGGTCGATGGCGTCCATCACGAGATGGAAGCGGTCCAGTTCGTTCAGCACGGTCATGTCGAAGGGCGTGGTGATGGTGCCCTCTTCCTTGTAGCCACGGACGTGGATGTTGTCGTGGTTGGTTCGGCGGTAGGTCAGGCGGTGAATTAACCACGGATAGGCATGGAAGGCGAAGATGACGGGCTTGTCCTTGGTGAAAAGTTCGTCGAAGTCGATCTCGCTCAAGCCATGCGGGTGCTCGGACTGAGGCTGGAGCTTCATGAGATCGACGACGTTGACCACGCGGATTTTCAGGTCGGGCAGACGTTGGCGCATAATGGAGACGGCGGCGAGGGTTTCGAGCGTGGGCACGTCGCCGCAGCAGGCCATCACCACGTCGGGGGCGGCGTCCTGGTCGTTGCTGGCCCATTGCCAGATTCCGATGCCCTCGGCGCAGTGCCTGACGGCGGCTTCCATTGTCAGCCATTGTGGGGCTGGGTGTTTGCCAGCCACAACCACGTTCACGTAGTGGCGGCTGCGCAGGCAGTGGTCCATCACCGACAGCAGGCAGTTAGCATCCGGCGGAAGATAAACGCGCACGACCTCGGCCTTCTTGTTCACGACATTGTCGATGAAACCGGGGTCCTGATGCGTGAAGCCGTTGTGGTCCTGACGCCAGACGTGCGAGGCCAGGAGGTAGTTCAGCGAGGCGATCTTCCGCCGCCACGGCAGGCGCGAAGTGACCTTCAACCATTTGGCGTGCTGGTTGAACATCGAATCGATGATGTGGATGAAGGCCTCGTAGCAGTTAAACAGTCCATGGCGTCCGGTGAGGAGGTAGCCCTCGAGCCAGCCCTCGCATTGGTGCTCGCTGAGCATTTCCATCACGCGCCCGGCGGGTGAGAGGAATTCGTCGTTGGGCACGGTTCGGGCGTCCCTTTGGCGCTGGGTGACTTCAAACATCGCCTCCAAGC
>JBEKXM010000284.1:0-6231 GCA_049512115.1 Tepidisphaeraceae bacterium
AATAAAGGTATGGATAAGTGCCGCCAGCGGTGCTGCGATTGATGAGGCCCAACTGCCAATTCTTTAGCGTCAATGGGACCGAATAGGGATTATACAATTCAACAGCGACGTAACCTTGCGGATTGGATTTGTTGGTGCCGCTATCGGGGCCGGTGAACGTGTTCGCGTACACCTCGCTGATGACGGGCTGCGGCGCGCTGCTGAATACTTGCAATTCAACGGTGCCGGTGACGGCGGGGCTGGCTCCATTGTTGAATTGGGAGTTTTTGAGCAAGGTGATTGTTCGGCTGAGGACGTTCTGCGAGTTGTCGCGCAACCCAAGCGTATTGACGGCCGCCAAGGCGGCGCGGAGGAGCATGGTGTTGGTGTTTGTGACATTGCCGCTGGCGGAGGGCGCATCCAAGAGAGATACATAAGCTATTCCCGCAGCGCCGTTCGGATCGCGGATCGGCGAGCGGAACATGGCCTGGGGGTTTCCAGTGGATGGGCTACTCGCCATCGGCGCGGTTGCGTCGTAGATGTTGTAGTTGTCCACTCCGGTCGTCCCGAAAGGCGTGGCGTTCGAGGGGTTGCCGGCCATCACGGACCAGAACGCGCGGAATAGTTCGGGGAAAGCCGCGGTGTTGACGTTGGCCTTTACCGGATTGGAAGACCAGGGCTGCATTTTCCAATAGGACGTGTTTACCCCCGTAAGCACAGAGCTGGCGTTGAAATAGGCTGGCGTATTCCCCGTTCCTGCGGCCACGGCGATAAACGTGTAATTCGGTCCGTTATAAACGCCGGCTCCAGGGTAGATGACAATATCGTTGACGGCGTAAGCCGTAGTGCCGCTCCAATTGCCTCTGAAATGCGGGTTAGGGGGGCTGGCGGAATTCGGCCCGTAGGGCAACATGTAATTCGGGAGGATCGTCTCTGAATTGTTCGCGGTAGTGCTGTTGTCGTACACCTGCTGGATATAATTCGAGACGGGATTGCGAGTCACGAGCAGCGCGCGGCCAGGTAACGTCAAGTTGTCGGTGCTTGGGGAATACGCGAAGTTGTCCGTATACCACTGTACCGCGTTGGAAGGATCATAGGGTGTGGAATTATATGCCGTGGCCGCACTTTTCCAGAAAAGGGAGTAGGGCAGCAAGTTCTCAAGAAGGGTGCCCGGTGTGGAGACGTTTGGATTGGTGAGACAAAAGTGGTAAGCCAGCGCGGCTTCATCGGCGAGGGGAAATGGGCGATATGGTGCGCCAGCGATGTTAGAACCGGGGTTGGCGATCCGGCGAATAAGCTGCTGATAATACGCTTCGCTCTGGCTGATAAAGGCATAATCCTTGCTAGCAACTGTTCGATCGTAAGTTGCGGGAGGGACATTGCTATTGATCGCTGTTTCGTCCAGTGCGTCCAAGCCGGCCGTGGCGGCGTGGAAACGATACGTGTTGACGTTGTTGATGTTGTCGCCGGCGTTGATTAACTCCTGCAAGCCCACACTTGTTTGGAAAAGATTCCAGCTGTCAGGCGCGCCCGCCATAGTCAGGCTGTCTCTGCTCCAAGCGGTGTTGGCGTTGATAGCGGAATTATTGTCGATGATGCGGACGGCGGCGTACCAGTTCAGGCCGTCGAGGCTTGCGCCGGGAATCTGGAAGAACAAGGAATCGGCAATGCCGTCGCCATCGGCGTCGGCGGCGTAGAATTTTCCACCGCCGGAGGCATATTGAAACGCCGGTACATTAACGCCGTTCGACAGCGTCAAGGAGGTGGCTGTTAGTGGAGTAGGGGTGGCTTGGCCAAGACCGCCGACGAGCGGCTGTGAGAGTTTTCCCGTAATGTCTGTACCAGTTGTGGGATCGACAAACGGCGTTCCCAAAATCGACCGTGGAAGAAACGACGCGGCCATGGCGCCCAAAGGTGGGGTGTACTGGGTTGATTGGGTGATCGCAGTCCACAGCGGCGCAACAGCGGAACCGGATGGGTCGGGAATTCGGTCGGCCAGCCAAGGATTGGTGCCGATGGCGGTGAAGGGCAAATTGCCGGTCTCGGGTTGCACGCCAAGTGGAGGGGGATACAGGGGTCCCGAGACTGCAACTGCGGCAGCCCGAACAACGTAGAAATTGAACGGACCAGACGCATCGTTTAACAGGTCGCCGGGGTTATAGGTATATGTAGGACCCGCAGCCGCTGGAGCATTCGGCGCAATCGGCGGAGTCATCGCCTGCTGCCCCTGATAATAGCTGCGGTTGAAGATAGTCGTGTTTCCGCTGTACGCCGTATTGCCGTGCAGATCGCCGAAGGTGTCGTTCAGGTCATCGACGATGACGCCTTCGCAGATTTTGGAGATGCCGCTGAGCATGGTGTCGACGTCGGAGTTCAGGACGTTCTGAGCGGAGGCGACGCGGGCGGAGCGGGTGGTCGAGATGTAGGCTGCGCCGAGAATGGCAAGCAGAAGAAGCAGGACGATGACGATGATGAGAACGGAGCCGGGATTGGCTCGGCGAAATCGGGCGTCGATACGGGCGAGAAAATGTCGGGGGGGGATGTTCATTCGATTTCCCAAGTTCCTATTGCCTATTTCCTATTTGAAATTGCGAAATTGGAAATGGGCAATAGGCAATTAATATTCACTTGAGCCTGAATACGTACTCGTACCAGGGTCCGTCCTTGACCTTATTATTCGGATCGTCCACCTTGATGAGAATGCGAATCATGGCCGGCATGTCGTCGTGCCAGGCGGCTACATAGCGGGGGGGATTGCCGGGGTTGCTGAAAGCGTTGTTGTTGCCCGTGTTTGAGTTTGGGCCCGGCACAAGGTTGAGACTTCCATAATCGTGGGCGCAATCAAAATTGACGTCGACTTCCCAAGGCGGGCAGCAATAGGCGGGTGTGGGGGCGCCGGTGGGTGGGTACGTGGAATAATAGAGACTGTAATAGTCGCGCAGAGGAATCACATCGGTGAAATAGTTGGCCATGACGGTTGCGGAGGGAGGGGAAGTGGCTTTGGTTGGGTCGTTCAACGTTTCACCGGAACCGCCGAGAGGATCGAAGCCGCGGATGAGGACCATGTTGCCCTTGCCATCGGAGTGGGGCACACCGGTGGAACTTCGAGGCATTCCGTACCAGCGGATGTGCTTGTTGTTGTTGGCGTCGACGTAGTAGTCAATCTGACCGTCGGGGCCAAGGTTGGTGATATCGCCAAAGCGGGCGTCAGTAGGGGCGTTATCCTGAGTAAGGTAGTCGCCGGCGTACTCAACGATGAACTGGCTGCAATGCTGAAGGAAATAGGGGGCCATCTCGGCGAGGGAGGCGGCGGTGACGGGAGATTGAATGGTCGGATTGCATTGGGGGCGGTTGTACCAGAGGCCGGGATTGGCGTAGGGGGCGCCTGCTGCGGAAATAGCGGCAACAAGGCCTGGCCTGGAACTGAAGCCCGGTAGAGTGCAAATGTAATTGGGCGCGCCCGTCAGATATGTCTTAACATAGGGCGGGGTGGGCAAAGAGGCGTAGTTGATAGCACTGGGATGGGCGGCAGGTTGGTTGAGTGGAAGGGAATAGACCAGCGGATTCCACCAGAGTGAGCCGCCAGTGCTATTGACGGATTGGTAGGTGAGGATCGCGTCGGAGATGCGACGGTCGAGTTGCTCGGGCGTAATGCCGGCAAGGTCGTAGCGGGAGGATTGAAGTTGGGTCTGCAACGATGCACTGGGATTGTTGTCAGGAGTCCCGTAGCTGAGCGGGGACACGTTTGCGCCGAAAGGGGTTGGGGTTACGTTATCGATTGAGTTTGGCGTCGTGGGATCGACTTTATAGAAATAATCCCCCGGGCTGGTGATCGTGCTAGGGTCTTTCAGGAGCGTGACTCGGCGGGTGAGAACCCAATCGGATGCGTATGCACCGATGCGTGGGACACCGGTGACAGTGTTACCGGCGTACATGTAATTGCTATATGTTGTGGCGTTATTCGGCAGGCTGCTGGGGCCGTAGAACTGGGAGAGATCGTTGGAAGGCAAGGCGGCGTGGCCGTATTCGATGAGAGCATCGTTGGATGAATCGGAAGCGTAATAGGTTCCATCCGGGCCGGAGCGGCGATGGTACAGGGCGTGAGCGAAGAATTTCAACATATCGGCGCGGTGGTTGCGGGGGCCGAGGATTGCGGCGGACAAAGAGGAGACATAGCCGGCTGGCGGGCCGTTGGCGATCTTGACCTGGGTGCCGGCGTTGTCGGTGACGATGACCGTGGGATCGGAGCTGGTCTTGGCATCGTCGGAGTTGAGGAATTGGGTGACGAGCTGGCTGGAGATGATGAAGCATGGGGGGTTCTTCGAGACGTTGCGAAGATCGTCGAAGATCATTGGCTGAGTGGCCTGGCTGTCGCTGTTGATGCTGTTGAGTGCGTTGCCGGCGCCGACGGCGTCGGTGGCGGTGCGGAAAACGAAATTGATGCCGAGGATCAGGATCAGGACCATGGCCAGGGAGAGCATGAGCTCGATGAGGGTGAAGGCGGGATAAGAAGTAGCAAGTTGCAAGTTGTAAGTGCAAGTTAAGAAAGCTGCTTGCAACTTGTACTTGCCACTTGCACTTCTGGTGCGAGAAGCTGCAAGTTGCAAGTTGTCAGTGCAAGTTGAGGAATTGGCTTGCAACTTGTACAGGCCACTTGCACTTCTGGAAATTGTTCGCATCTGTTTCATGGGATCAATTATTCGCCGTGTTGACGCGGATGAAGGCGGATGCGACGCCGATGTCCTGGTTGGGGCCGGAAAAGGAGCCGGTGAAACCGCCACTGGCATCGGCCAGGGGGGCCGCGCCGATGCACCAGACATTGGCGGTGAAAACGGGGGTGCCCGAGCCGGCGGTCCAGGTATTGGCGGTGGCGTCGGCGGGGGTGATGTCATAGCCGGATTGGAGAACAAAGGTCTGGTAGATCACAGTGCCTGTCGCGGTAATCGACGAAGGCAGCGGGGCGGTATTTCCAAGTCGGAAGAATCGGCCGATGAAGTTGGCGGGAACGGTGGGACCGCTGCCGCCGGTGGCAGCCAGCAATACGAATGCGCCGGTGACGCCGTTGGGGGTCTGCGCGGGCGTTGAGGAGGTTGAGTAGCTCAATACGGCCGTGGTGGTTCCATCAGCGTTGTAGAAGAACTGCGCAGGAATTGCGGAGGCAACGGCAACAGCCGGCGGCGAGTAACCGTAAGGAAGCGGTGGAACGGGCGGGGGCACGGGACCGGGGATGGTGTTTGCAACAGAAGTATAAAGGTAGTTGGAGAAATTCGGATTTTGCAGGGCAATCACATAAATCTGCGCGAAGGGGTTGTTGACGGAATCGCGGCGATAGAAGCCGACCCAGCCGTAGCGATGGTCGGCGGTGAAAAAGGAGTCGGCTCCGAGGGCGGCCAGGAGACCCGTGTTGTTGGCAGGCGTTCGCATGTCGACCCCC
Organism: Tepidisphaeraceae bacterium; assembly: GCA_049512115.1. Taxonomy (GTDB): domain Bacteria; phylum Planctomycetota; class Phycisphaerae; order Tepidisphaerales; family Tepidisphaeraceae; genus PALSA-1353. The sequence goes on from JBEKXM010000284.1 coordinate 5,414, forward strand.
GCAGTAGTAGTTGTGATTGCCCAGACTTGGGGAGCGGCGGTGGTGCCGGTGGGGGGGAACAGGGAGATGGAACCCATGCTTTCCGCGACGGCCTGGATTTTTTTGATGGCGTCGCGGGCGATGGCGGTGGCTTGGGTTTCGTCGGAGACGGCGGCGGTTTGCTGGATGGCGACGGGGAAGACGCCGGCGATCATGATGAAGCCGATGCCGAGTAGGATCACGGCGAAGAGAACTTCTATAAATGTAAAACCCGAAATCCGAAATCCGAATGACGAATGGGTGGGGATTGCCGATTGCCTATTGCCTATTGCCAATTGAATTGAGGTGGATTGACGGTTGGGGGCGCGCGGGAGAAATCGTCTCTTCAATAGGCAATGGGAAATTGGAAATAGGCAATCTCTTCTCATCATTTCGCCTTCAACAAGGAGCCGCTGTTTGGACTGACGAGCATTGCGGTGCCGTTTTGGTCGATCCAAAGTTCTTCGAGGTACTTGTCCTGGGCAAACGTGCTGGCGGTCGTCAAATCTGAACTACTGGGCGGAGAAAAAATGGCGCTATTCATATCCACGTCGGTGAATTGATCGGGTGGGTTATTGCCAATTGTGACTTGCGTTGGAGGACTGCTGGAATTGTCCATTGCCGGGGCTCTGGCATGCTGGCTGACATAGGCGTCGTGATCGTAGACAACCAGGCCGACGGAGGACATCAGGGGGAGCTGAATCGCACCACCTGAGGTAACCGTGGGGGGATACAAACTGCTCGCAAAATCAACGCTATTAGATGTGCTCAATCCCATTCGCGCGCCCAGCAAGTTCTGT
>JBEKXM010000285.1:0-6206 GCA_049512115.1 Tepidisphaeraceae bacterium
CATTTCTTGATCGCCGGCGGAGAGTTGCTGGGCAACGTCATCTCTTCGGAAACCGATGTCGGTCCGGAAACCGCGATCATTCTAAAAGCTGGCGACTTCCCGTACCTCTCACTCAGTTGCTTCACGAATGCGAACCAGCGGTCGAGGTACACGTGATCCCATGGCATTGGCAGTTTCCGCAGGGTGCCATGGCCAGGTCCATACGGTATCTCGAACTGATCGGTCCTCGCGCCTTCCAAGGCCCATGCAGCAGAAAAAAAACCCGGGAAGATATCGAGTTGCACCCATTTCTTCGATGATTCGGCGGCAGTGAACAGCTCGTCCAGCCTCGACCAATCAGGTTTTCCTTCGACCGGCTCGATGTCAGCCCAACGAATCTGAAACGCAGCGCCGCTGATGCACGGATTCTCCAACCCCTTCAGATTTAACGGTTGGTCAGGCTTGCTCACGATCACGACCGCGAGCCCGCCCGGCGCTGATGCCCCCGGCGACCTTTCTTCTGCCATGACAGGCCGCGAATATGCGAGCAAAGCGCCGGCCAGAACAAGAGCAACGCGAATCGCAAACTGCAATTTCGATTTACCCATGTGTCCTCCCAACCAAACCGGGATTTCCCATGTGAGCCTCGGCCGACGAACGTCGTCGGCAATTTTGCGAAGGATACCCGCAATCAACGCTCGGACAAACCTTCTTCTCGGCTCGCGTCCGCCTCCAACGAGACGATCTCGACATGACTCGGTATTGACGACCGTGGGTAGGCTTGTTCTCGTCATGCGCCGCGATGCCGCAATCGCGGAATGCCGGGGGATGAAGCGGGAGTCGGCAAAGCCATCGCGAATTACACGGTAAGAATGATCCTAGCCCCGGCCCCGATGACACCCAGATTTAGGCGTATGATGCCTGTGTTCAGGCTCATTCAAAAGAAATTCGTTGTCTTGGCGACCCGAAGTCCTTTCTTCTGGTACTCGTCCACGAAATCGTCAAACGTCTTTTGGGCGTGAGGAATGCCAGACATCGCATCGATTAAAAGCACGCTCTTCTTGATGCTGTCCGCGCCGAACACTTCGAAAGCCTGTTTCATGGTCGTCAATACGCAGTGAGTAGAAGCCTCGCCTGCCCAGACAATGACATCATTGTCCTCAATGGACTTGATGAGATCGGTCTGAAGCTGGGTCGTGGGGTCTTCAGGGTTAGGAACTTCCGCGGCAAACGCGCCGTAGTGTTCGGTGAAGACGTTGCTACCCTTGGTAACGTAATCGACGGTAGCAAACTTCTCCTGGCACCAGTTATCGAGAGCAATTTGGAGTTCGGGGACGATGGCCGCGCCAGGTGTTCCGATTATGCAGTGGTCATCCCAGATCGTCAGGGCGAAATTGCCGGCAGATTCGAGAGCTTCGGTGTATTTAATCATGCGCGGTTTAAGACTGGGTACCATTGGCATCCAAACCCCAGCCCTGATGTCCTTAGAGGAAATGAACGTCGGCATTCCGTTCCTTGCAATAGCTTCGGAAAGGGGCAACGGATGATTGCCGTAACGATCCTTCCAGAACCACTTGTGAGCCACATCGATGCGATGGTGACTATCGAGAGTTACGCGGATGCGGTTGAGTTTCTGGATGTTCCTGTCGATCCATTTTGCCAGCCGTTTCATGTCCTCATGGGCACCTGGCACGAGCATCCTGCCCGTTTCAATGCCTGGAATGGAACCATTTGGAACGCAAAAATCGTTTTGCGGGTCCAAAATCACACACTCCACTTTCGTTCTCATGCTGTTCTCCTTTCATGACGGACTGGAGGTTCAGATGGTCGTTCAAATCGGCAGGTATCGAGCGCTGCTGTCGCCTGGCCGCACATGAAGATAGTGGCCCGTCGTTGCGATGGAAGCGTGCCCGAGCGTTGCCGACACCAGCGCGACAGAAGCTCCGCGTTCCAACGCATGACTGGCATGACAGTGACGCAAATCGTGGTTGCGAACATTGCGATTGATCCCTGCCCGCCTTGCTGCCGACTTGGTCAGCTTTAGGACGTGACCTGGGTGCAGACGGCCCGCTCTCTTTCGGCTTCGAAAAACAGGCGCATCGTCGGCGGCATTTTCTCGGAGGGCGGCAATACGGGCAAACACGCCCGCAGAAAGCAGGACTGTGCGAGTCTTCGCGCCCTTGCCCATGACTGTCACCTGCCCTGTTCCGTCCGCCCGAACCTGAACATCTCGCCAACGGAGACCAACCAACTCCGAGACCCGCAATCCGCCTCCATAGAACAACGCCAGGATCGCCGCATTTCGGGGCGACGGCTCCAGGGCGATCATCCTCAAGACCAGCGACTCGTCGATGATCCGCTCGGCCAGCGTGTCGCGAAGCGGCGGCAACCGCAGGGGCTTCCCCGTATCAAACGGCAGATACCCGAGGCGATGGCCAAAGCTGAACAAACTCTTGACTGCTGCCAGGAACCGCCGTCTCGACGCTGGCTGCAACCCTGTGGCTTCCAAGGCGTCGGCCCATCCTTGGAGATCGGCGAGCGTAACCCGATGCAGGGGCTTCGACGCATACTGAAGGAATCGATCCGCATCAGCGCGGTAGCCCCTCTGGGTTGCTTCGCTCCGGCCGTGAAGCCAGAGATCGAGCAGTTGATCGTCGGAGTCGGCTCCGAGGGCGGGCGTCGGCGGCTGGTCAATGATGGTCATCTCGTTGCTCATGGTTCTCCTCGAATGCCAGATAACAGGAGTTGTCTGGCATTCATTCGTATCAACTTCTCTACAACAAACTGACGGCTTTCATGCGGCTTACAGGCGGTTGTGCGACGGTTTCCCAACAACATCTGCCCAACTTCGGGCAGAACCCGACAAGAATCAGGCGCTTTGTCTACGCCGAAAATGGCGAAACAATGCCCGCAAGGTGTCGGCTTGCTGTCCTGTTTCAGCTCCGCCTGGGAACAATTCCGCCAGCGCCGACGCCACCGATGTCTCGTTGGCCTGCGTGATCCCCAGTCCCTGGAGTCCCGCGATCAGATCGGCGTGACTGTTCAGCGGGGGCGCGACTTGCGCTCGCCTTCGCGGATTTCTGAGCGTGCCTGCGGACGAAGAGGAAGCGGGCGAGATGGCTCTGCGGCGATAGAAAATGATCGCCTGGCCGTCGATCCCGATTCCGCTCTGCCTGACCTGCAACGCCTGCCGCTGGAGTTCTTCGTTGAACATCGGGCGACGGGTTCGCAGGTCATAAATCGGCGTCGGCAACGCGCCCCGCTCAATCAGTTCATAAACGCGAGCGCGCGACAGACCGAGGATTTCTTCCGCCAGCGCGCTCAGGGAAACGTAAGCTCGATTGGCTTGGCTATTTACTGGCACGGGTGTTCTCCTTCAGGAACGTCGGCCTTCATGGAGGCCGAGGGAGTCGGAGTCTCAAAGTCTCGTCGTTTGGGGATGGGACTCGTCTGTCCCATGCCGCTGTTGAGATGCTGACGACCGATTGCTGTGAGGATGCGGCCTTGTTCCGTTTTTTCAACGAGTCGCGCTCGGATCAGAAACGGCTCAATCGCTCTTTCAAGCGTCTGGCGCGGCAGGCCCAGACAGGATGCAATTACGTTGACCCGCTGCCTGCCGCCCGCTTCACCGAGCAGATGCAGGTATCGCTGTTCAACCATATCCAGCCCAAGGGAATCGATCTGTTCCAACTGGCATGTCCGCTCGAACGTCGCGAGCGATACCGTGCCCGTTGCCTCTGCCTGCATCGTTCGGCAACAAGCATCGAGGAGGCGAATGCCCAAACGTGGAGTGCCCTTCGCGCGTTGCGCGATTTGTTCGGCAACTCCGTTGTCGAGAACGATGCTGGCTGACCGTGCCCGTCGAGCAACGAGCGTCGTCAGGTCTTCGATGCCGTAAAAATCAAAGCGTAGAAGAAGGCGGAATCGTTCAACGAGCGGTCGAGCGAGTGCCCATTCGTCCGTTGTCGCGGCGATTAAACATAGAGGCTTCAGTTGGATTGGTTTAATCCTGTCGCTGCAACCTGCTTGTGGCAGGAAGATCATCCCCTCTTGGAGAACTTTGAGCAGGCTGACCTGGATATCGCCACTGAGCGCATGGGCCTCATCGATCAAGACGCATCCGCCTTCGGCCATCAGCAAAGTGGCGTACAACTCCGCTGTGGTGCGGATCGACTGTCCCAGCGTCTCCACCAGTTCGCAGCCCATTTCACGGGCAATGATGCGCGACAATTCGGTCTTTCCTAATCCTGGCGAACCGAGGGCAAGGGTGTGCGGAAACACGCAACCGTTGCCGCTGTTCCAAGTCGCTTCAATAGCGACCCGAACTCGCTCTTTGATTTCGCGAGCGCCGACGAAATGGTCGATTGTCGTCGGCGCGTTGGTCATTGCTGATGCGTTCATCGGTTGCTCCAAATGCGCGTGCGGGACGGGAATCTCAGTAGCCGCTGTTGTCAAGAGGAGGCGAGCGGCGGTAGTCCAATTGCTTCGCCGCTGCTATCGCCATGAGAGAATTTGGCATCCTGGATATGCGGCCTTTACCGCCGCTTCGGCGGCAAAGACGCTGGACGCAACCATAGAAACTTCAACGATCCCTTGATGGGTGCGAATCCTGAAGACGTAGGTTTTCATACGACGTTCCTTCTGGCCGCAAACGGCCAAGGGAGAACCGATCAGGATCGTTGTGAGGTTCGCAAGCTAAGAGAACCTGAGGGGAGAACCTGACTAATGACATGCTGTCAGCGGCGAAAACCGCACTGGTGTATCGGGTTCGCTGTTTTGTCGTCACCGAATGCCGCCTGAAATAGTCCTGAGATAATCCTGTAATAAAGCCAAGAAAAAGGGGACACCATTGCCAAACGTCTTCGCTGCGGGAGAGATGTGGTCGCCCCAAAAAGATAACTGGCGGCGTTATTGAGGGTGGGCCGAACCATTGGCTGTGGGCGGGACTCCATACCTCCGTGCACTGTCGCCTCTTCCTCAGCTTTCAAGTTGCGCATGCTCGTCGCCTTGGCGCGGGCGTGAAATGGGAAGGGGGACGAGGCGCCCAGTGCGCAATCAGTCGGGGCGGATGTCGAGAGCGGCCCTAAACTGGACACGGTGCGCGCGGAATCGGAGGGAATTGGGAGGCTGTCGTTTGACCTTGCCTATTGCGCCTGTTTCGCCGCAGACATGGGCGTCAATGACGGTTGTGCCTGCACATTCTCAAGTCTCAATGGCGGCAGACAGAGGAACGGTCATTGTCCAGAACCGCCAGCATCAGTCTCCCAATCGCTGAAATCTTCCGAAGGTAAAACATCGAGAATCGACGCGACGGATGCTTCCGTCAAAACATCCGCTTCCGATCTGACGGCAACGTCTGGAACAAATTCGACAAAAGACAATTCGCGACTCGGAATCCGCAACTCGACATATTTCTCTGCTGCATCCATCGCAATACGAAGCTGCTCTTGAAACGACGGAACGCCGAATTTGGCTGATATGGCAAGGCTGCAACTGACGCCCTCTTTCCCCTGAATCCTGATTGCATCGCCACGAATATAATGCGTTGAAGCGCGAAATTCGTAATCAGGGGGAATGGTCTCGTAAAGCCGCAAGCGATCTGGTTGCTGGTAGCTTGCGGCGAGGTTCACCGTATGCCGATTTTCGGCGTCCGCTTTAGCCATCAGCTCATTGAGATTCTTGCAGCTCTCCAAAGAAAGGCAGATTCGAAAGAACGGTTTGCGGCCAAAACGACCGCCAAAACCGCTGATGTAACCGAGCGTCTTTTTCATGTCATGCCTCGTCTCTTTCGCTAGTCCCGACATTACCACGGATTCAGCCCACCTCAAGCCTGGCTGACGGAACATACGGGGCAACGATCCTTCCGCAAGTTGTGAAGCAATGGACGAAGCCCGCAGCCATCGGAATTTCGCTGGCCTCAAGGTTCAAAGTTGGCAGACTCGGAAGGAGATGCGGTCGCTCCGAAGGGGGCGGCTCTTTTATGCGCGGATGATAGAATGAGCCAGCCCACAAAAGAAAGGAAAAATCATGTCCACAAAATTGAGCCATTTCCGACCCGAAATTCAGGCGGCAGCGATTACTTCAGCTACCCAAATCGCACTTTTAATCTCGAAAGAAAGCAACATTTCTGGCAGAACAGAAACTCTCTCTGCGGAAATTGTGAGGAGGGCTATTGAAATTCTAAAGGAATACAACAAACACGACGACATCGGCGACTAGGCAAAGGA
>JBEKXM010000286.1:0-9154 GCA_049512115.1 Tepidisphaeraceae bacterium
CATCGGGATCGCCTGGCTATTTTTCCTGATCTTCGAGCGTCCGTTCATGAGTTCGCGGCAAAAGCGCGCGGTGCTCGACGCCGAGGCCGCGCTGGCGTTGGCCGATCGTTCGACGGCGCAATCGGATCTTGTTTAGCCGCCGGGCTTGCCCGGCGTTTCCGGCCGGTAATTGATCGTAGAGTCGTCGCAATTGAAGTGCGCGGTACAATTCCCGCGGATGAAACGCTTGGGCCGATGGCTGTTCAACGGGCTTGGGGCGCTTTCGCTGCTGCTGTTCGCCGCGACGACGATCCTCTGGGTGCGAAGCTACCGGATCGGAGACCAGTGGACGTTGCAGAATGATACCACCAAAAATGGCAAGAGTTTTCTGTTCGCGGCGAGGGCCTATTGCACCAGAGGATCAGTGGAAATCGTGATTGAGTCGGGCATGGCAAGCTTAATCGCTTCCCGCATTTTCGATTCGCGGCACTCCGATGGTCCGGCACATCCCCTCATTTTCCAAAGTTTTCGCCGAACGTTATTAGAGCGACTCGGATTTCGGCTTGCCCACGAGCGTTCTTCTTTCGTTCACGGTAACTAGTTGTCTGGCGGCTCGAGGACCATCGTCGATTTCCCCTTCTGGTTCCTTGCCATGGCATTAGCATGCATGCCCTTGACGTGGCTTACCGTCTTCAGGAGAGGGCTAAATGCACCCTTCAATCTTTGTCGCTTCTGCGGCTACGATCTCCGCGCTACGCCCAACCGCTGTCCCGAATGCGGAGCGATTCCGCCACAGCAGGAAATAGTCTCGATCTGACAGTCGCAACCACCCGCTTGAAGGAAATGCCCGACCGCGATACCATCAAAAAAACGCGCGGGCGATTAGCTCAGTTGGCCAGAGCGTACGGATCACACCCGTAAGGTCACAGGTTCGAGCCCTGTATCGCCCATTGAAAGTAAATCACGCCGAATCCTCGGATTAGGATACCTGCCCAAGTGGCGCGGTGCGGCCGAAAACGCCAGAGAAAAACGGAATCTTCCGTTTTCAGCTTTTCGGAGGCTCCCAACGCTTATGTTTTCAATCCCGCCGACGCGGTGGCGGAAATGCGGCAACGACGTAGTGATGTGCGCAAGACGCCGACAAGTTGTGGAAATATTTGCGGCAGCAATGTAAAGCAAGGGCCGAAGCGGAAACTGCACGGCCAATACAACGTTGCGGCTTATCGCCGTGCCATTGCCAGGGCGTGCGATCTGGCCTTTCCGGTTCCTGTTGACATTTTGGGCGAAAAGGTAAAGGCCAATGCCTAGCGCCGCGCACACCGCTGGCATCCACATCAGCTTCGTCATACGGCGGCAACCGATATTCGACGTCAGTTCGGAATCGAGGCGGCGCAGCATATTTTGGGGCACGCAACGCTGAAGGTCTCAGAATTGTATGCCGAGAAGAACGCGGAAGTTGCGAAGCGCGTTGCGGCTGCGGTGGGCTGATCGTCACTTGGTAAGGACGCGATGTCGCGATTGCTGTCGGAGGTTCCCATCCCCTTATCACTCGGTACGGTGTTAGCAAGACGATTGCCCCTCAGATGCGGCAGCGCCGGCCGCCAGCTATGAGATGCCCAGCCTGTAGCGAAGAGGCCACGCGCTGGCTGCGGGGATTGCCCGTGGACCGGGACATCCTCCTGAACCTCCTGGCGGCGGAAATGGCGGTGACATAAGCGGCATCGACATCGCAAAAATCAACCGGTGGGCCGGGGCATCAACTGCTCCGGCCCGCCTACCTTTATTGAAAGGAGAAACAAATGATTGCGCCCAATGTTCCAGCCCGCGATGGCCGGGCGGTGAATCTGCCCCTGGGCAAGCTCGTCTCCACGCCCGGGGCGCTGGAAGCTCTGGCCAAGGCCGGGCAAAGCGGCCCGGAACTGATCGAGCGCCACCGCCGCGGGAATTGGGGCGCGGTGAGCGCCGAGGATTGGGCCGCCAACGATCGGGCTCTTGCCGATGGCGAACGCATTCTCTCGGCGTATTGCCTCAAGAACGGCGTCAAGATTTGGATCATCACTGAGGCCAATCGCGACGTTACGACCCTCTTGTTGCCCGAAGAGTATTAACCCCCAAAGGAGGTGACGAATCGTGTCCCACAGCGGCGATCGCTTGGTGGATGCCAAGGCGATCCTTGAAGCATTGTCGGAACTGAAGCGCCGGGGCAACAAAACCGTAATGGCGGAGTTGGAGTCGATCGAACCGGAACTGGCCGGCTACGCGATGGAGGAATTGAGCCTGGTTTACCAGCGTCTGTCCCGAACCGGCGCCAGAACCGGGGAGCTGCGCAGGTTGTATCGCCAGATCGAGTCCTTGGTCCTGGTCGCCATCCAGGCCCTGCGTCATGCCCAGCGCCGACTGTGGGAAGATGAGGATAGCCCCCAATCACCACCACCTTCCCCCGATTCCCCGGCGTGAATCATTCCGGCTTTTGAATCTTTATCACTCAAATTCCACACGAAAGGAGGCTGTATGTCTGTAATCCACTCCCGCCCCCAGCAGTGGGAGGACTGGCTGGCCGTCAGCACCGACGGCTTTGCCGCCATGAATGCCGGCCGACCGCCGGCGCACCTGGTCAAGGAACTGGTGCAAAACGCCCTGGACGCGCTGGACACCCGTGCCGGCGCCGGGGAAGTATCGTTGAGTGCATCGCCGGTTTCCCGACCTCACGGGCTGCTGATCACCTGCCGCGACAGTGGCTGCGGGATGAGCGACCTGGCCCGGGTCCGCACGGTCTTCGACACCTCCAAGACCGACAGCCACCTGCAGCGCGGCAGGATGGGCCGGGGTTTCAAGGAGATGCTCTGCCTGGCCCGCCAAGCTGCCGTGACCAGCGGCAACCGCCGCATCCGCTTCATACGTGATGGGGACAAGAGACGGTGCCGAACCGAGCCCGCGCTCCAAGTTCTCCAAGGCACGCTGGTGGAGATGGAAATGCCCTGGTCAAGCGAGGTGATCGCCGAGCTGGTTGCCTACTTTTCAAACCTCCTGCCGCCGGCCAATGTTCGCTTCATCGTCAACGGTGCCGCCGTCCCCAGCCGCCCGGCCGAGCACCTGATCCACGCTTTGCTTCCCACGGAGCTTTACGATCAAGGCCGGTGGATTCGGCCCCTCCGCCGGACCGGGGTGGAGCTGGTCGCCGTCGGCGCCGGTACCGGTGCCGGCGCCGGTCAGGAGCCGATGGTTTACGAGCTGGGCATCCCCGTCTGCCCGGTGGAGTGGACTGCCGGCTATCACGCCAATGTCCTGCAGCGAGTGCCGATGAATCCCGGCCGTGACGCCGTGGCCAGCGGGTACCTGCTCAAGCTGCACAAGAGCTGTCTGCCGGCGTTGCTGGAAGAGATGGACGATGAGTCGGTCCGCCAGGACTGGGTGGGCCTGGCAGCGGGTCAATGCCGGTCGGAGGTGCAGCGGCGGGTCATCCGCCTGGGCTTCGGCCGGAACATCGCCCGCTCGGTCCCCAAGATGGGCAGCCGGCAGTTTGACGAAGACGCCCGCGACCTGGGCGTCAGCGTCGTGGACATCCGCCAAACCTCCGGGGGCTTCAGGCGGATGCTTCAAGATCACGTTCCCACCACCCGCCAGGTCGTGGACCAACACGACCGGGAACTGTTGACGGCGGCAGCCGGTGGCGGTTTTAGCCCGGCGGCCGTCTATAAGTCTCAGGATGATTCCAGCCGCCGGCAAAGACAGTGGATCGAGGACGCCGGCGGTAGGCAGCGGGTCGAGTTGGTGATGGAGTTCGCCCACTGGTTCTGCCAGCAGCTTCTGAACGGATATCCCGATTCTTCTGTTTGCTCGATCACGTTGGCGCCCCTGCGGGCGGTCAACGCGGTGGCGGCGTGGAGCACGCGGGACGTTCTGACCCTGGGCATCGACACCCAATGGCTGTGGCAAGACCCGCTGGGCGCGGACACCCTGGCCACCCTCATCCACGAGGCGGCCCATCACCTCAACGCCCACCATGGCCGGGATTTCCATAGGGAACTGGAAGCTCTGGCCGGACGCGCGGCGCGCCTCATGCTCGACCGGGCCCAGTTCGTCAGCCAGCGCTACGCGAGCTTCTTGTCCTGAGCCGCCGCCATACGCGCTTCTCCATCCGTCATCTCCATTTACCCCCAACATGAAAGGAATACTTATGCAGACCGTAACCGAACCGGAAAAAGTCACCCTCTATTACCGCCAGGGCAGCAGCGACAAGGTCTATCACGTCGCCGTCGAGCCCAGCGGAACGGGTTTCGTCGTCAACTTCGCCTTCGGACGCCGCGGCAGCACCCTGCAAACCGGCGCCAAGACTGCCGCACCTGTGGAATATCCCGAGGCGAAGAAGATCTTCGACAAGCTGGTAAAGGAGAAGACCGCCAAGGGTTACACGCCCGGCGAGGACGGCACACCCTATCAGCGGACCGACAAGGCCGAGCGATCCACCGGGATTCTTCCCCAGCTTCTGAACCCCATCGACGAATCGGAGGTCGATCGGCTCATCAAGGATGACGCCTGGTGGGCGCAGGAAAAGTTCGACGGCAAACGGGTCCTGATCCGCAAGGAGGATGACAAAGTCACGGGGATCAACCGCCAGGGTTTAGTGATCGACCTGCCGGTTCCAATCGTTAAGGCGGTGCAAAGCCTGGATGCCCGCCGATGTTTGCTGGATGGCGAAGCGGTGGGCGATACGTTCATCGCCTTCGATCTGCTTCAGGAGGCGACGCTTGAATTGGCCGCAACGCCTTACCACGTCCGCTACGCTCATCTGGTCGATCTGGTAGACAGCACACCGTCCGACTCCATCCGATACGCCCAGACCGCGACCACCAGAGCGCAGAAGCTCACGATGCTTGACCGGCTGCGGAAAGAGCGCAAGGAAGGCATCGTCTTCAAGCGGCACGCTGCCTCCTACGTTCCCGGCCGTCCCGCCAGCGGCGGCGATCAACTCAAACTGAAGTTTACGGCCTCGGCCTCCTGCATCGTCGCCGGCGCCAACGGCAGCCGGCGGAGCGTGAAACTGGAATTGCGGGACGGTTCCCGGCGCATCGGCGTCGGCAACGTCACGATTCCGCCCAATCACCCGATTCCGGCGGTGAACCAGATCGTCGAGGTGCGCTATCTCTACGCCTATCCCGGCGGAAGCCTCTATCAGCCGGTGTATCTGGGCAAGCGGGATGACGTCGGCGCAGACGCCTGCACGGTTGGGCAACTGAAGCTTAAGTCGAACAACGAAACCGATGAGGGATAAACCGATCCCTCGCGGTCAGATGCCAATGTCCTTGACCCGCTGGCGTTCCAGCGGGTCTCTTGTTTTCCCGTCGTCTCACACCACAAGGAGAATCATTTATGTCACACGAGATCGATCAATCCACCGGCTCCGCCGCCGTCTTCGTCGCCGGCACGCCACCCTGGCACGGCCTGGGCCGAAACATCGCCGACGCAGTCATCAGCCAGCAGGCCATTGAACTCGCGGGTCTGGACTGGCGGGTGGCTCAGTGGCCCGTCTCCGCCAGCGCCCCGGATGGCTGGGGGACCGTGCTGGCCAAGGATTTTGTCGCCAACGTCCGTGAAGATACGAAGGCGATCCTGGGCGTGGTCACCCGAAAATACCGGCCCTTCCAGAACGCCGAGGCGTTTCAGTTCGCCGATGCGGTTGTGGGCGAGGGCCTGGCCAAATACGAGACGGCCGGGGCATTACGCGGCGGCAAGCGCGTCTGGATGCTTCTGAAGTTGCCGGATCAACTCAAAGCCGGCCGTGGCGATTCCATTCAACCCTACTTGCTGGTCTACAACACCTTCGACGGCTCCTCCTGCCTGCGGGCGATCCTGACCAGCGTAAGGGTGGTCTGTCAGAACACCCTTAATCTGGCCCTGTCCGGCGGCAAGGGGGAAGGAGTCACCATCCGGCATCGGGGTGATCTGCAGGGTCGCGTGGAGGATGCCCAACAGACCCTGGGGCTGGTGAAGAAGCGGCTGAAGACCTTCGGCCAGGAGATCGACGTGCTGCGGTCGGTGGAGATGGCCAATGGGCGATTGCAAAGGTATTTCGACTCTCTGCTGGCGCCATTGGGCAACCAACCCTCCGATCGGGAGCGCACCAACCGTTTGCGGGCGATGGATCAGCTCCATGCCAATTTCGCCGACGATCAGAACACGTTGCCGGGGATGCGGGGAACGCTCTGGGCGGCGCTGAACGCGGCGACATTTGAAGCAGGGGGCATATCGCTCGGCACTAGAGTTGGCCGGGCTGAACTGAATGATTCCATTGCTCCCGGGACGGTGGTGCCGCCGTTCCGGGAGCATAGCTATTGGAGAAGCAATGCGTGTTTTGGTGATCGCAATGGTCGTGTTCTATCTGCTGCTGGTGTTCGTGGGTTGCTGGGATCGGAATCAGACAATCCGCGATGCCGGCGCAAGGGAGGTTCATGAGGACAATCTTAAAAATACTCGTGATGTTGGGGCTGGTGTTGGGCGCGGGGATTCTGGGCTGGTTCATACACGGGGCAATGACGACGGATCGACCGGCGCCCCTGCGCACGGTCGACGTGGGGCCGATTCTGGACCGGATCCATACGCTCTCGTCGCTGACGACGCTGCGCGTTGAGGTGGCCGATGCGATAACGATGGAATTGCGCGGCAAGACGGGAGGAATTTCGGCGGTCCTGGTCGTGCATGGGGAGGCGACGTTGGCGGTGGACCTGTCACAGGCGAAATTCCAGGCCTTGGATGAATCGGATCGGCGGGCCATCCTGGTATTGCCCCCACCGCGTGTGCAATCGGTGAAATTGGATCATCAGAAGACGAAGCTGATCGGCTTGAGCACCAATGGCCTCTGGCTGATCGTGCCGGGCGGCGATGAGGCCGATGCCACCCTCAGCGATCTGACCTACCGGCGCGGGGAGGAACTTGTCGCCACGGCGGCGGCCGATCCGGAATTGGCTGAGCTGGCGCGCGAGCAGGCGGAACGGGTCATCCAATCGTTCGTTCAGCCGCTTCATTGGACCATTGAGATTCAATGGGGCGGATGAACCGCCGCCATCGCCGATGGTCCCGGCTTGGATAACCCCGTCCGGTCCCTGGCCGCGTAATGCGGCCGGCGACCGGGCGAGATTGGCCGGGAATGCCGGGCGTATTCGATGGTCCTTTTTTTTTTCGCTATTGAACACCCAATTCTGCCAGACGCTTCTTGGCGTCCTCGTCGCCGAGGGCAGCGGCCTTGCGGTACCAGATGATGGCTTGCCCTTGATCCTTGGCTACGCCGTTTCCGAAGTCATAGATAAGGCCAATGATGTACATCGCCTTCGCGTTACCGGCGTCAGCGGACTTCCTAAACCATTGCATCGCCTGCTCGTAATCTTGGGCAACGCCGTCGCCGTGGCCATACATGAGGCCGATATTGAACATTGCATCCGAGTTGCCGGCGTCGGCGCCCTCACGGAACCATTTCATTGCCTGCTGAAAGTCCTGAGAAACGCCCAAGCCGTCGCGATACAAGACACCGATACCATCTTTCGCCTGCGCGCTGCCGGCGTCGGCGCCTTTGCGAAACCAGTTCATTGCCTGCTGGTAATCTTGGGGCACGCCTTGGCCATAGTAGTACAGACTGCCGATGTTGTACTTCGCGTCCGTGTTGCCGCCGTCGGCGGCCTTGTGGAACCAGTTCATTGCCTGCTGGTAGTCTTGAGCTACCCCCTGGCCGATACGATACAGAAGGCCGATGTTGTACATTGCATCCGAGGCGCCGCCCTCGGCGGCCTTCTTGAGCCACTCCATCGCCTGCTGGTAGTCCTGAGCCACGCCTTGGCCGTGGTAATACAGGACGCCGACGTTGCACATCGCCTCCGCGCTGCCGAAGGCGGCGGCTTTTTTGTACCACGTCATTGCCTGCCGGTAGTCTTGGGCAACGCCATGGCCCTGGTCGTATAGAACGCCGATATGGAACATCGCCCCCGCGTCGCCAGCATTGGCAGCCTGCTGATACCAGTTCATTGCTTGGTGGTAGTCTTGGGGAACGCCTTGGCCATCATCGTACAGAATGCCGATCGCGCACATCGCACCCGCATCGCCAACGCCGGCGGCCTTCTTGAACCACTCCATCGCCTGCTGGTCATCCTGGGCTGCACCGTGGCCTTGATCGTACAGAAAGCCGATATTGAGCATCGCATTCGAGTTGCCGGCGTCGGCGGCTTTTTTGTACCACGTCATTGCCTGTTGGTAGTCCTGGGCCACGCCTTGGCCGTCGCGATACAGATCGCCAATGTTGCACATCGCCTCCGCGTCGCGGGCATCGGCGGCCTTTTTGAACCACCCCATCGCCTGCTGGTAGTCTTGGGCCACGCCTTGGCCTTGGCCGTACAGACTGCCGATGCCGTACATCGCGTCCGCGTTGCCGGCATCGGCGGCCTTTTTGAACCACTCCATCGCCTGCGCGTAGTCCTGGGAAACGCCGTGGCCGTCGTAATACAGATTGCCGATGTCTTTCATCGCTTCCGCATCGCCGCGGTCGGCGGCCTTGCGGAACCAGTCCATCGCCTGTTGGTAGTCCTGGGGAACACCTTGGCCTTTAGCGTACATAAGACCGAGATCACACATCGCAGTGCCATTCCAACCCCCCCAAGCTGCGGCACGGAAAAAAATCATCCCCTTGCTGTAGTCCTGTTTGACGCCTTGACCGCTACAATACAGAGTGCCGATTCTTATCACTTCCCAAGTGAATCGTGACGCCGCGAATGCGAAGAGAAAAAGCGATGCCAGACCTACGACCGCTATGGGGAGAGTTCGGATTAACTTGCTTCCGGTGTGCGGCAAGTTTGCCTTTGATCGGTGCAAAAGGATGTGCCGAAATACGAGCAACATGCCAATCACTGCGCAGCAGCCGCCAGCCGCGCACCATGCCAAGGTTAGCCAATACAAAAAGCCATATTTCCACGCGAGAAATAGAGCCATGACGCCGCCACCGCCTCCACTATACTTGGCCGCATTTTTGTGCTGCGGATATTTATCGTCAGATAGGCCATACAGAACCACGCAGGCAATCCCGTTCGGCACGATAGTTGCATCTTATATAATAGCATTATCTTGCGCTTGCGCTAGCGCGGTTTTGTTGGCATGATCGGGGCATGGCCGATCCGGCGGATCGTTCAATCACGGC
>JBEKXM010000287.1:0-6170 GCA_049512115.1 Tepidisphaeraceae bacterium
CGGTTGCTTTCCACCTCGCCTCGCAGCGACGCGGTTACCTTCAGTTACGGGCTGGTGAACGCCTGCCCGAAGCGGACTTGCACCGCTCTGCTCTCGAACACTCTCAGACGCACTAGCCGCCGGCTTTGCCGGGGTTTGTGCGAGAATGGAACGGTCCCTTCGCTCAACATGGGTTGCGCTGCGCCCATCGCCGAAAACCCCGGCAGAGCCGGGGGCTAACGGAAAGAGGCAACTACCGCCATTGAACGGTATTGCGGCTACACGGGCAGTTTCGATCCTGGCGATGCGGGGGTATGATTGGATGCACAAGGAGCCTGACGTTGGCCAAGAGATCGCCGCTGGCGGAAAAACTGGATGAGATTCGGGAGCGGATCGCCGCGGCCGCCCAGAAGGCGAAGCGCGAACCGTCGGAAGTCACGCTGATCGCGGTGACCAAGACGGCGGGTCCGGAGCAGATTCGGGAGATTCTGCAATTGGGGGTGACGGACCTGGGGGAAAGCCGGGTCCAGGTGCTGGCGCAACGGGCGGGGCAACTGAACGAATTTTTCCAGAGGCGGGCGATTCATGGTGACGGAGCGCCGGCGCAGAAAATCCGCTGGCACATGATCGGGCACTTGCAGCGGAACAAGGTGAAGACCGTATTGCCGCTGGTGCACATGATCCACAGCGTGGACAGCCTGCGGCTGGCGGAAGAGCTGGACAACCAGGGGGTGAAGATGGGGCGGAAGATCGCGGTGTTGCTGCAGGTGAACACGTCGGAGGAGACGACGAAATTCGGCGTGGCGGTGGGTGCGGCCGTGCACCTGGCGGAGCAGATGGATTCGATGCCGGGGCTACAGATGACCGGGCTGATGACGATGGCGCCGCTGGAAGCTCCCCAGGAGAAGATCCGGCACGCGTTTGCGCGGGCGCGGGAGATTTTCGAGGAGATGAAGTGGCACAAGATCGGGGGGCCGGGGCTGCGGCACCTGAGCATGGGGATGAGCCATGATTTCGAGGCGGCGATCGCCGAGGGTTCGACGATGGTGAGGATCGGCACGGCGCTGTTCGGAGGAAAGGTATTCGAGCCGGATGAGATGGGAGAATGAGCGGCAGTTGAGAGGTTTGAATGAGTAAGTCCCCTGCCGAGTGAAGTCGGCAGGCCGCGAAACCGGACGGCATGCACATCGACTTTTTCAATTTCTTCCGGTGGGTGCTGGGGACGGTGGTGACGATTTACGCCACGGTGGTGACGTGGCAGTCGTTGTACGGATGGTGGGTGTATTTCGGAGGCGAGGGACGTTACCTGTCGCTGATGCGGCGGTACGTGATGGTGCAGGGGCTTCGGCTGAGGATCAAGACGTTCGGGGGGGACGTGCTGGTGTGCATTTTGTTACTGGTGGTCTGGATCCTGATTTTGCGGGCACACCAACAGTTCGCGGAGATCGATTCAATATATCACGGCGATGGGCGACATCATTCCACAATCCGATGAGGGCGGCGCGGGCCGGGAGATCGTGCTGGCGGAGCCGGAAACGGTTTCGGGGCAGGCGCCCGACCGGCAGCTTTCGGAATTGCCGAAGGACGAGCTGGCGAACCTGGCGGAAGGGCTGGGTCTGGACTGGACGCGATACAAGACGCAACAGCTTTTGGTGAGTGCGGTGCACGAGAGGCGGCAACTGATCGCGGGTCTGGACCGGCAGGCGATGCTGGACGTGGTGAGGTGGGGAAGAAGGCCGGTGACGCTCAACGCGGGGAAGGAGCAGATCGCGCAGGAGATCGCGCGGATTCGGGCGATGAAATTCGCGGGTCTATCGCATCGGGGCTTGCTGGCGCTGGCGCGGCTGCGGGGCGTGGAAGCGATGGAGGGCGATCCGGTGCCGCTGCTGGTTCGGCGGCTCAGGAAACAGGAGGGGTTTTTCAGCCGGCTGAACCGCAAGCGGCGGGCGATGCTGGGCGGGATCGTGGCGACCATCGTGGGGGAAAGCAATTCGGCGACGGATTACAAGTATCTTCCCGAGCCTGGGAATGACGCGAATGCCGCGGCAGGGCCGGCGAAGCCGGCTTCTCTCAGGGACGAAATCGAGGAATCGGGACTTTTCGGGGGGATCAGCAACCGGCTGAAAAAGAGCGCGGACGTGTATCTGAACCAGAAGCTGGACGAGATCGAGGCGCGGCTGGACCGGAAACTGGACGAAATCGACCGGCGGCTGGCGGAATGGCGGGACAAGGAAATCGCCAACCGGATCAAGATTCTGAAGATCACGCTGTGGGCGAGCGTGATCGTGGGCATCGTGTCGCTGATTTATGCGTACGTGACGGAGTATCTGATGCCGCCGCGATAGCGCATAAAAAGCCCCGGCATGGCCGTGCCGGGGCTTTGGCTGCCAATTCACTTTTTCATTTGATGAAGAGCATTTCACGATAGGTCGGAAGAGGCCAAAGATCGTCGGGGACGATGGTCTCGATCTTGTCGGCGATCTTGCGGAGTTCGGCCATGGCGGGGAGAACGGAGGTGCGCATGTGCTTGGCATGAGCGAAGGCGTCGCCATCGCCGTGATGAGCCAGGGACTTTTCCAGCGTGGCGGTGGCGCGGGAGAAATCGGAGAAGGAGCCGACGACGGTGGAGAGCAGTTCGACGCCGGCGGGGTTGGCCGCGCCGGCCGCCTTGGCGGCGGCGACGGATTCGCCGACTTCCTTCTGGAAGCGAAGAACCGCCGGGGCGATGAAGGTCTTGGCCATCAACAGGGCGGTCTGGCCCTCGATGTTGACGGCCTTGACGTAGGCTTCGGAAAGGATGTTGAATCGGCTGTTGAGTTCCTTTTCGGTGTAGACCTTGTACTTGGTGAACAGGTCGATGGTGTCCTTGCGAACGACAACGGGGAGCACGTCCACGGTGCTCTTGAGGTTGGGCAGGCCGCGTTTTTCGGCCTCGGCGTGCCAGTCCTCGGCATAACCGTTGCCGTTGAACAGGATCTTCTTGTGGTCCTTGATGATGGAAGGGAGCAGTTCCTGAACGGCCTTGTTGAGGTCCTTGCCGGCCTTGACGTCGGCTTCGAGCTTGGTGGCGATGTAATCGAGGCTTTCAGCGACGATGGTGTTGAGGACGGTGTTGGCGCCGGAGACGTTGGCGCTGGAACCGACGGCGCGGAATTCGAATTTGTTGCCGGTGAAGGCAAACGGGCTGGTGCGGTTGCGGTCGCCGGCGTCCTTGGGAAGCTTGGGAAGGATGGAGACGCCGGTTTCGAATAGGCCGCCCTGCTTGCTGCTGCGGGCGGGTCCCTTTTCGATCTGCTCGAAGATGTCGGTGAGTTGCTCGCCGAGGAAGATGGAAATGATGGCAGGCGGGGCTTCGTTGGCGCCGAGGCGGTGATCGTTATGTGCGCTGGCGATAGAGAGGCGCAGGATCTCGCTGTATTTGCTGACGGCGCGGATGACGGCGGCGCAGAAGACGAGGAACTGGGCGTTGTCGTGGGGCGTATCGCCGGGATTGAGAAGGTTTTCGCCCTTGTCGGTGGACATGGACCAGTTGTTGTGTTTGCCGCTGCCGTTGATGCCGGCGAAGGGCTTCTCGTGGAGGAGACAGACCAGGCCGTACTTGTCGGCGACGCGGCGCATGATCTCCATGATCATGTTCTGGTGATCGGTGGCCAGGTTGCTGTTTTCAAACAGGGGCGCGATTTCGTACTGGCTGGGCGCCACTTCGTTGTGGCGGGTTTTGACGGGGACGCCGAGTTTGATAAGTTCGTTTTCGGAATCGGCCATGAACGCCAACACGCGTTCTGGAATGACGCCGAAATAATGGTCTTCCAGTTCCTGTCCCTTGGGAGGCATGGCGCCATAAAGGGTGCGGCCGCAGGCGATGAGGTCGGGCCTGGCGTAGTAGAAATGCTTGTCGATGAGGAAGTATTCCTGTTCCGCGCCGACGGTGGTGAAGACCTTGTGAACGTTGGTATGGCCAAAGAGTTTGAGGATGCGGATGGCCTGGGCGCTGAGGGCATCCATGCTCTTGAGGAGAGGGGTTTTCTTGTCGAGGGCTTCGCCGGTCCAACTGAGGAATGCGGTGGGGATGACCAGGGTGGAGCCGTTGGGATGCTCCATGATGTAAGCGGGGCTGGTGGGGTCCCAGGCGGTGTAGCCGCGCGCCTCGAAGGTGGCGCGAAGACCGCCGGAGGGAAAGCTGCTGGCATCCGGTTCGCCCTTGACCAGTTCCTTGCCGCTAAAGACGGCCAGGGCGCCGGAGCCTTCGGGGGTGAGGAAGCTGTCATGTTTCTCGGCGGTGATGCCGGTCATCGGCTGGAACAAATGGGTATAGTGGGTGGCGCCATGCTCCAAAGCCCAATCGCGCATGGCGGCGGCAACGGAATCGGCGACGGCGGGATCGAAAGGCGCTCCCTCGTGAATGGTCTTCATGAGGCTCTTGTAGGCCGTCTTGGGGAGACGGGCCTGCATTTCGGCCTCACTGAAAACGTTGGACCCGAAAACGTCCTTCAAGTGGATGGTCTTGAAATCCACGTAGGCAAGCTTGTGCTTGGTCAGGGCGATCGCCTTGATCGCCTCTTGGCGAGCATTCGACATGGAAGGTCTCCAGTTGTAAAAAGCGGTTGGTTACACCCGAAAACGGTTGGTTCTACCGTGAAGGCGGCAGATCATTGCAAAATGTCGGTCGATTGTCCAGTGAGAAATTGAAAAAATCGAAGGGACCGGGCCGGGGACTCCCCCGGCTCAGGCGAAAGGTTAAATGCGGGGTTGTATGAGCGCAAAAACGGAGCTTTTTGAGGGCATTTTGCAGCACGCCGGCGGGATTGATCCCGGCGTTGTTGCGGGATTCCTTGGGCGAGTCGAAGGGGAATATTTGGAAACTTTCGAGCCGGCGGCACTGGCGCGGCATCTGAAGGCACTGGCCAAGCTGTCGGCGCAGAATCCGGCCGAGGTGCTGCTGGAGAGCGGGCGAGACGGGCTGATCGATTGCGTGGTGCTGGCGTTCGATCATCCGTTCGAGTTTTCCAGCCTGACGGGAGTAATGGCGGGAACGGGGTACAGCATCGAGCGGAGCGACGCCTTCACGCTGCGGCGCGTGAAATCGGCGAGGAAGAAGGAAAAGTTGGATCGGCGGCAGTTGCTCCCGCGCCGGCGCGATCCGATGAGCGATGCGGTGATCCTGGATTATTTTCAGGGGAGGTTGCTGGGTCCGCTGGAGCATTTCGCGGCCTGGGCGAAGGTCTTCAAGCCGGTCATCGTGGAAACCATGGGGCTGCTGGATCAGGAGCAGGAGGAGTCGACGGACCGCGCCAAGCGGCTGGTGAACGAACGGGTGACGCAATGGCTGAAGGCGCGGCGGAAGGCCGATCCCCGATTGCCGGCGCTGGTGTCGCTGGAGGTGGAGGTGGAGCAACTGGCGGGGGCGACTCGTCTGCGGCTGCGTGCGCCAAACACGCCGGCGTTTCTCTATGCGCTGAGCACGGCGCTGTCGCTGCACGGGTTGCAGATCGACAAGACGCGGGCGCGAATGGTGGAGGGATATGCGGTCAACGAGATCGACGTGGTGGACGAGTATGGGAAGCCGGTGGTCGATGCGGATGCGGTGCGGGAGCTTCAGAGGTCGGTGTTGCTGACGTTGCAGTTTTTGTATTTTCTGGACCGCGCGCCCGATCCGTTCACGGCATTGCAGAGGTTCGAGGAATTATCGCGGCAGATCGTGCGCATTCCGGAGGCGGGGCAATGGCTGGAATTGTTGGTAAATCCTTCGAGCATGGCGGATTTGGCGAAAATGCTGGGGGCGAGCCATTTTCTCTGGGAGGATTTCATTCGCTTCAACGCCGATGCGCTGTTGCCGGTGTTGCAGCGGCGCGTGCGAGGCGAGGACCTTTGCCCGCCGCGCGGGAGTCTGCCGCGGAGACTGGAAGAGGCGCTGGCGGGCGCCGAGGACTTCGAGGAAGAGCGGAAGCGGCTGAACCAGTTCAAGGACCGGGAGCTTTTCCTGATCGACCTGGATCACATCCTGGGGGAGGAGAATGCGGATGCGGCGTTCCAAATCCTGTCGGAGCGGCTGGTGTTTCTGGCGGAGAATCTGGTGTCGGCGGCGTGCCGGCTGGCGCATGCGGAGTTGGTGCGGCTGTACGGCCGGCCGCGGGACGAGAAGGGGCGAAACACGGGATTCGCGGTGTTCGGGCTGGGCAAGCTCGGGGGCG
>JBEKXM010000288.1:0-6168 GCA_049512115.1 Tepidisphaeraceae bacterium
CCGTGAATCAAGCCGAGCCCTGAGCATTTCGAGCCCGCCCACCGCGCTCGCGGATGAACGTCGCGACTCAAAAAATGCCCGCCATGCGCATTTATCCCCTCGCCCCATGTACTCATGGGGAGAGGGCCAGGGTGAGGGGTGATTTCCCAATCGTTTAACTGCCGCACTTGTGCGGCGCGTTGTATTCGTCCTTCCCGGACCCCCGCTCGTGCCAAGCTAACCACCAAACATCAGCGCGGCAAACCCCGTCAGGTGTGATCCACCCGATCGATTCATCCCCACATCTTCGCCCGGAGCGTTCCAAGTGTTATGATGTCCGCAAAGGAGACGCTTGGCCACCTCAACCCTTGCCGCAAACTCGCCCCGCCGTAAATCGCTCCGCGGTCAACCCTTCCGAGCCGCCGAGTTCTTCGCCGGAATCGGGCTGGTCAGATTGGCGATAGAGGCTTACTGCTCGGAGATGGCGGGATAACGACAGCGCCGAATGTTTCCCCATTCACCTAGCTAACGCTCGCCCGACGCGTTATTCTCGGCGACCGGCCTGATCTCCCATTCGGCCCGCGCGTTGACAATTTTCATGTGGAGCTCATTGGCAATCCCCTGGCTGCGCTCCATTTCTCCAATGACACGATCCAATTCTTGCCAATATGCTTCGTAAGCCTCGTGGCCGACGATCACTTCGAAATCAACCAGCGTGGGTCGACGCCAGCGTTCGTATGCCTCTAGCCGCGCGACCCGAACCTGTACATCCTGAATGCCGCGGGTCGTTGGCGATTGCGAGGCCTTACCTCCCATCCAATCGCGCCAGCGCGAATTGCCCTTGGACGAATTGCACGGCTGGCATGCCGGGACAAGATTTGCGATTTCCGAAATGTATCCCGTCGGCCGGCGATTGACGACAAGCGGCTGAAGATGGTCCCAGGCATTGCATTTGTCGCCGCAATAGACGCAGGATACGGTTTCGGCCGTCATGCCGAGAACGGCCAGTGCCTCGGCGATATCTTCGTCGGTAGGACGGACGACCGGGATGATCGCGCTCACAAACGCGTTTGTAATACTCGTCTTCCGGGAGGCCATTGACTGCACCGCCGGCATTCGGAAAGCCTTACGAAGTCGCCTGATTTGGTCTTTTGAGAGAGGGGCGTTCATTTGCGTCTCCCTCCCGCGCGTGAACCTCCGGCGCGCTTCGGCTGCATGCATTCCCGCAAAAGCTGGGCGGCCTCAGTAGCAGGGGAATTACCGCAGGCGTTGCAGAACCAGGCAAACTCGACCAAATCGATCCGGCGCTCGCCCGATTCGACTTTCGCGATCCAGCTGTGGGGGACGTCAAGCAATTTGGCCAGCTGACGTTGCGTCAGGCCCGCGTTGGCTCTTATGCCAACCAGTCGCTTTCGCAGGCGAACATACTCGCCGGAATATGTTGATTTCCGCATTGCTCCGATGATCGGAGCGAAGTATACTGCTTCCAAAATCGGAGCATCGTTGCTTTGGAGGATTTATGCCTGAACTGAAGATTCATGTTCCAACGTATTATGGAAGCGTCGGTGTCCGAAATGCGGACGCCGGTGCAAAGCCGGAATTCGGCGATCCCTATGTTCCAATCATCGCTCGCCCCGCCGAAGGAATGCGATTGGTTCTCGGCTCGCAGGACTACTTTGACAAGAATGCTCCCGATATTCAGGTCGAACGCCGACCGAACGGATGGGCGATCTTCCTGCATCCGATCGGCGGGAGTGACCCCTGCGGTTACGTCTTCTTTGTGGATGACGGTCGCAGCTTTGTTGTTCCAGAAGGAGAACTTGGGGCAACACCCTCAATCAAAGTCGTATCATGGGAGGAAGCGGGAAAGGAGGTCGATGGCTTGAACTCCATCGAAGAAGGGGACTCCCACGGGCCTGACTCAGATGAGGAAGCCTGCGAGCTCTGCAACAACCCGCTGGCGTATTCAGGGGACAATTGGGACGGGCTATGTCCAGAGTGCGCCGACCAGGTGTCGGAGTATCTCGATGCAAATGGCCTAGGCGACGAGGACCGGGATGATGTGATTGAGACTCTCCGGCAAAAGCGATCTTGACCTCGTCCGAGTTGCGAAGCGCTTGCAAGTACTCACCATCTGGGAATGTCAGACACGAGATTTACTCTGGCTCTCGAAACGCCTGCCAGAATTTTTGTCGAATTGATCGCGGACTCAAAACGACCGCTCAAGATGGCTCGAATGCAGGGCGATATCCTTGTTGAGCCCGGTTGAGACACATATCCCACTATTCAATCGCATATTTCCAAGCCAACCTGCGATAAGCACTTATGCCATAACGAAATATGATTCCAGCAGAAAGCTATCAAGTGCTAACAAAACCCTCAAAAGTGTCGCAATATGTCGCATTCTGTCTCATCGGTTAATCGACATCGAGAAACTGTCAGATTTTGTCAGATTCTGTCAGATCGGCCCGCGACGCCTCTCCGCCTCGCCGTTCTTCCCGCTTGTCATGGTGTTCAACATCGGCGGGACGCCGATGCCACTGCTCAGCTCTTCCCGCCCGTCATCGCGATGTTCTCGACGAAATAACGCTGCGCGGCCGCGAACAGAAGCAGGCAGGGGATCATGGTGATGAAGCTGGCGGCCATGAGTTGGTTGACGTGCGTGACGCCGTATTGGCCGTTGAACGAAGCCAGGGCCAGGGAGAGCGTGCGGTTCTCGGGGGAATTCAGATAGATCAGCGGATTCAGAAAGTCGTTCCAGGTGTTCATGAAGGTGTAGATGGCGGTGATGGCCACGACCGGGCCGCACAGGGGCATCATGATCTGCCAGTAAATCCGCAACGTGCTCGCGCCGTCGATCCTCGCGGCTTCCATCAATTCTTCCGGGACGGCCGCGAAGAATTGCCGGAACATGAAGACGAAGAACGGCCCGGCCAGCCAGGAGGGCACGATCAGCGGCAAAAACGTGTCGATCCATCCCAGCCCGCGGAAGAGCACGAACAGCGGGATCATCGTCACCTGCGCGGGCAGCATCATGGTGCTGAGCATGAGCAGGAACAGCGCGTTGCGGCCGCGGAAGCGGAAGCGCGCGAATCCGAACCCCACCAGACTGCTGGAGACGATCTGGCCCAGCACGCAACAGACCGTGATGACCACCGTGTTGGGCAGCGTGCGGCCAAGGTCCATCTTTTCCCTGCCGAGCGCATCGGGATAGTTATGCCACTCGATCGTTTTCGGCAGAATGGACGGCGGGACGTGCTGAATCTCCGGATCGGTTTTGAGGCTGCTGCTGAGCATGAAGACGAATGGAACGAGCATGGCAATCGCCCCGGCGACGAGCAATGCGTACGTCAGCCAATTGGCAAACCGGCGCGGCGGATGCATCCGCATTGGCATTTGCGAGATGTTCGTGGTCGAGCCGGTCATGCCTTGAGTCCTTCGTAATAGACCCACCGGCGGCTGCCGCGGATGACGATTCCGGTGAGCAATAGCACGATGATGAACAGGACCCAGGCCATGGCGCTGGCGTAGCCCATGTTGTGGAACTCGAAGGCCTGGCGATAGAGATACAGGACGTAGACGAGCGTGGTATCGCCGGGCCCACCGCCGGTCATGACGTAGACCTGCGCGAAGATCTGGAAGCTGCCGATGATCGCCATGATGAGGTTGAAGAAAATGAGCGGCGAGATCATGGGGACGGTGACGGTGAGGAACTCGCGTAGAATGCTGGCGCCATCAATGCGGGCGGCTTCGTAGAGCGAGACAGGGACGTTTTTCAGTGCCGCCAAATAGGTCAACATCCCACCGCCCACGGTCCAGAGGCTCATGAGCACGAACGCGGGTATGGCCCAGCGCGCCGCGTCCTGGTGGAGCCAATCCGGTGGCGTGGTATGCAGCCGATGCGCCAGGGGGGCCAAGAGATGATTGATAAAGCCATAATCTTTATCGAGCAGCCATTCCCAGATTGCCGCCATGGTCACGCCGCCGACCAGCGTGGGAAGATAATAGATCGTGCGGAAAGTGCCGATGCCCCGCACCTTGGTGTTCATCAGCATGGCGACCGCCAGCGCGGCGATCTGCCCCAGCGGCACCGCCAGCGCGGCGTAATATGCCGTGACCCGCAGCGATGGCGCCGTATCCTTATCGTATGCAACCAGTTGTTTGAAATTGTCCAGCCCGACGAAACGAGCCGTCGTCATCGGCGACATGGCCGTCCACTGCGTCAATGAAAGAAGCAGGGACATCACCATCGGCCCCAACGTCATAAACAAAAATCCGATGACCCACGGTGAGATGAAGAGCCATCCCATGCGTTCCATCTTCAGGTCCAAAGCCCCGAGCTTCTGACGCCGGCTCAGGGCCCACACGACAGCCGCGAAGACGAGCACCGCAGCCAGCGCCACGCCGCCCACCAACCGCCAGTTCATTGACGGAAAATCCTTGTTTCTCAGCGGCGATTGCATTTCTCCGAGCCATCTTTCCTTCAAATGCTTCGCCGCGTCGGCCGGCGATCGCTGGTTCAACTCAATGCACGCGCCCAGTTCATCGTTCACGTACTGGGTGAACTCGCGCTCGGCCGGGATTTGGGAAATTTGGGCATGATCAAGTTCGTCGAGGAAAATCTGCGCGTGGTCCGGCTTGCCGGATAAAAACGCATCGCTGTGCGCCACCGCCTTGAGCGACGGAATCGCCATGCCCAGCCGGGCCATGATCGCCTGGCCCTCCGGGCCGGTCAGAAAGTGGAGCAGGTCGAAGGCTTGCTGGGGGTGTTTGGTCGCCGCCGACATCGACCAGGCGACGACTGCAATATCGGAAACCGTGCGTTTCTCATGCGGCAGGGGAACGACGTCCCAATGGAATTCTGTGATTCCCGGATCGCCCGGCCCAGTGCCGCGAAAGTGCGGAGTCTCCCACCGCCCCACCGGTCCGATCGCCGCCACCTTGCCCGTGTAAAAAAGCTGCACGCCGTTGTCGCTGGCCATGGGGCCGCTCGCCTGATAGACCGACTTGTCGATGAACCGCGTGCGCCGGATCATCGAAAGCGCGGCAATGGAGCCGGGCGAATCGACTGTCACGTCGCGGAAATCCGCCCCGTTAAAAAAGTCGCCGCCATAACATTGAAGCGTGTTCTGAAGCACGCCCGGCCATGTGTTCAGCGAAGCGCCGTAAAACCTTCCCGATGCATCCGGCGGCGGGGCCGAGATCTTTTTGCAGTCGGCTTCGAATTCGTTCCACGTCCAGCCGTTGTACGGCACGGCGATGCCCGCCCGCTTGAACAAATCGCAGTTGACGTACATGAGCATCGTCGTCCAGTCCTTGGGGATGCCGTACAGCGTCCCGCGCCCGGCCATCTGGCCGTCGTAACGGAAGGCATCGAGCAACACGGGATAATACCCGTCGAGCCATTGCTTCCCATCCGGCAATTTCGCGATGTAAGGATCCAAATTCGCCAGCAAATTGAGCCGCACAAACGACGGCACGTCCCCGTAATTCATGTAAAACAAATCCGGCGGCGTGCCCGCGGCCATCATCGTATTCAGCTTGGATCCGAAATCCCCGGCGTGAATGCGCATGATCTTGACGTCGGGATGTTCGCTCTCGTACTGGGCGACAAGATCGGCGACGATCCTCTCCTCCGAGGCGTCTCCCCATTGCAGAATGACCAGCGAAGTGCGGTGATCGCGCGGATCGTGCTCGCGCCAAAGACGCAGGCCCACTTCAAAGAATGACCATGCCACCACCAGGGCGGCCGCCCAGGCCAGGAGCCAGCGGATGGCCTTTGTAATCGTCATCGCTTCCCGCGTTTCAATTGGTCATCACGTCCGGCGTCGAGAGGATCATTGCGCCCCACGGCTGGAGGGTGACGGCGACGGTTCCGTGCCGGGCCGTTGCCGCCGGTGGCGCGCCGTCGATTGCGGTAATCTTCGGCCTGCCATCCGGCTGCTGGGACGCCGCTTCGTTCAGACTCGCTTCCGCGGGATCGAGCCAATCGACCAGCGGCACGTCTTTGTCCGATGGACCAAACGCCAGGCGCTCGGTGCGCACGGACGGGCTGCGATTCACCACGACGCAAACATGGTCGTGGTCCAGGTCGCGGCTGAAGGCGTAGACGCCTTGCGCGTCGTCCGCCGCCAACGTGTGCGCGAAACCCAGTTGCAGCGCCGTCAGCCGCCGATGGATCGCGATCAG
>JBEKXM010000289.1:0-6146 GCA_049512115.1 Tepidisphaeraceae bacterium
AGCAGATGCCCGCAAGCCTCGACGAGCTGCGAAATATGCCCGGGGGCCAGGACCTTCAGTTCACCTCCGCGTCAACCGGCAAGCCATTCGTCTATCAACCGGCCGGCATGTGGTCCCCCCAGCGCGGCGACAAGTGCATCATCCTGTATGATCCGGACCTGAAGCACGGAGCGCGCTGGTGTTTGTTCATGACCTTGCCGAAAGCGGGCGCTGCCCTGTCGGTCGACGTGATGGCGGTTCCGGAGCCGATCTTTCTCAATTACCGGGCGGCGCAGTAGAGGGGTTGCCGTTCGGATGTGCCGGCGATGAAATCTACGCCGCCGCCAGGCCTTCCAGGCTCGTCACATGACGCAATGCGATCAATGTCCAGCTATTCTTGCCTAGCGCGATGAATATCCGCGTTTCCATTGGCACGACTAACCGTGGGTTGGTTACGTCGAAGTGCTTGCCGTCGGCCGTATTGATCCGAAACGGATCAAACGGTTCCTGATTCAGACGTTCTTCCAGTTCCTTTTTCGTCATAGATTATCTGGCCAACCCGCCGGGGAGGAATCCTTCGAGCTTGCGGGCCCGCACGGGATGCTGGAGTTTGCGGATGGCCTTGGCCTCGACCTGCCTGACGCGCTCGCGCGTCACCTTGAAGATGCGTCCAACCTCCTCAAGCGTGTAGGTGTATCCGTCGCCGATGCCGTAGCGCAGCTTGATGATTTCGCGCTCGCGATAGGTAAGGGTCTTCAGGACCTGCTCGATCTTGTCCTTGAGCATTTCCTGGGTGGCCGACTCGACGGGATTGTCGGCCTTTTCGTCCTCGATGAAGTCGCCGAAATAGCTGTCTTCGCTCTCGCCGACCGGGCGGTCCAGCGAAATGGGATGGCGGCTGATCTTGAGCACGCGGCGTGTTTCGGCGACGGTCATCTTGGCGCGGCGGGCGATCTCCTCGATGGTCGGCTCGCGTCCAAGCTCCTGCATCAGCGCTTTGCTGATGTTGCGCAGCTTGCTCATCGTCTCGATCATGTGCACGGGAATTCGGATGGTGCGGGCGTGATCGGCGATCGCCCGCGTGATCGCCTGGCGAATCCACCACGTGGCGTAGGTGCTGAACTTGAATCCGCGCCGATATTCATA
The DNA here is from genome assembly GCA_049512115.1 of Tepidisphaeraceae bacterium. Lineage (GTDB taxonomy): Bacteria > Planctomycetota > Phycisphaerae > Tepidisphaerales > Tepidisphaeraceae > PALSA-1353. The sequence goes on from JBEKXM010000289.1 coordinate 1,126, forward strand.
TTTGTCCACCGCGCGCATCAGGCCGGTGTTTCCTTCCTGGATGATGTCCAGGAACGAAAGCCCGCGATTGCGGTATTTCTTGGCGATGGAGACGACCAGGCGCAGGTTGCCGCCGGAAAGTTTGCGCTTGGCATCCTCGTACTTGTTGTAAATTTTGCGGACGGCCACGACGCGGCGATGGAGGTTCTGGGCGTCTTCCAGCACCAGGTCTTCCAGACCGCTGAGTTCTTCCTGGCAAACTTCCAGGTCTTCGCCGGGGTCTTTCACTTTCTTCAGCTCTTCGATCCGCTGCTCCAGCTCCACCATCTTGGTGCTGATGGAGGAAAGCTTCTTCATCAGCGGGGTCACCTTGCTGGTGCGCAGGGCGAGTTCTTCCAGCAGCTTGACGCTGCGGCGGCGGCGGCGGCGAACCGCCAGGCGAAGCTCTTCCTGCTCTTTCTTGGTCTTGACCTCGCCAAGGTCTTCCCAGTTCTGGCGGTTGCGCAAAAGCATTTGCCGCACCGACGCCAGATTCATCGGAATCCGCTGTCCGATCGTCCCCTTGTCGGCCATTCCCTCATCGGTGCTGATCTTCATGGTGCGGTCGAACGGCAGGTCGCCGTCGTCCACCTGCTGAAGTATTTCCACCGCGGACTGAAGGCAATAATCGCTTTCCAGGACCTTGGAGCGGAAAATCTTCCGGGTGATCTCGATCTTCTTGGCCAGGGCGATTTCCTGCTCGCGCGTCAGGAGGGGGATTTCCCCCATCTGAGTGAGGTACATCCGCACCGGATCGTCGATCCGCTTGGTCGAAGCCTCCGCAAGCTCCGCTTCCAGGTTCAGATCCAGCGCTTCGTCATCGTCGTCCTCCTCGGCCCCTTCCTCCTCGGGGGTCTGCTGGGGTTTGGCCCCCCTATCGGCCCTGGCCAGCTTTCCCACCTTCTCGCCGATCTTTTCGATCTTCTCGATTTTTACCCGCACGACGGTTTTGGCCTGATGTTCGGGCGCATCGCTTTCGTCGATGAGCTTGATGCCCATCTCGTCGATCATCATCAAAAGCGAATCGAGCTTATCAGGGGAAACAACCTCGTCCGGCAGGCGCTCGTTGAGTTCCTCATAGGTGAGATATCCGCGCGAGGTGCCCAAATCCAAAAGCGCCTGCACGCGAAGGTCAACTTCTTCCTGCGATCCGGACCCGATCAGGGGTGATTCAATCCTTGCCATGTCCCAACGACCACTTTCCAGCGGAAGGCGCTCGCCCGCCGCAACGACCGGCCGCACGCCTGCGGCCGATCTTTTCGATAATGACGCTCAGGCCGGGCCAACGATTTCAGGGTCATTCCTGATCGTTGCAACGCGAACCTTAGCGCATTGCCAATATTCAGTTTTTCAAACCGCACGGAAATGGCCGTTCCATGGCCTGCTTAATCGTATGCTCACGACCCCTTAAGAGTAACACGCTTTAGGTCGGGATGACGAGCTTTTTCCTGCAATTTACGCAAGGTTTCAATGTCCGCGGACCGATCACCTTGCGCTTGGGATGACTGCTCCGTCGCGGAGGGCGAAGCCGGCAACGCCGGTCGCCGCAGTTCAACCACCAGTTTCCGCCTTTCGTCGCATTCCCGCTCCCTCATTATATGGAGCAGGGAGTCGGCGAGGTATTTTTCTTGTTCCATCGAGCCAGAAACCTCGTCCGCCCATTTCACCGCGACGCTCTTGAGTTCCACGTCCGATAAGACGGCCAGGAACTCGTTGAATACCGGCTCTCCCTCATCCTGCAGATGCCGCCAGAACAGCTCGGCGATGCGGCGAAGCGTATCATCCGTAAAGTCGCTTGGCTTAAGCTCTTGCTGAATTCGATGCCAGCGGCCCGGCTCCGCGAACAAAAGTCCCAGAATAAAACCCTCTGCCCGCTGGCGAGCGGTCAGCGTCTTGGCTGGAGCATTGCTTTTCGGCACGCCGTCGTCGTCAACTTGAGCCATAACGGCCTGCCGGCCCTTGCCCGACCTTATCCGGAACCGGCGGTTTAGGTCGTCCATGGAAGTCTCGGTCAATCGGCTCACCCGCGCCAGGGCGGCGCCCCAGCGAATCGGATCAATCGTCCCGGAACCCCGTGCCGCCGCCAACGTTTCCAGATATTGCTGAACCGCTTGTTGCCGCGACGTTAGCCCATTCTCCGTTTTCAGATCGCGCACCAGTTGATTCCATTTGAACGTCAGTGCATCCGTCGCCTGGGCCAGGCATTCGTTGAACGCGTCGGCCCCGTGTGCCAGGAGGAACTCATCCGGATCCAAACCCTGCGGCAGCGACGCGATGGCGATCTCCACCGGTTGGCTCAGGAACAATTCCAAAGCCCGGTTGGCGGCGTTGTCTCCGGCGCGATCTCCGTCGAACAGCAGCACGATTCGATCCGCGAATCGCCGCAGCATTGCCACGTGATGCTCCGTCAGCGCCGTGCCCAGGACTGAGACCACGTTGCCGACCCCGAATTGATGGGCCATCACGACATCGGTATATCCTTCGACGACGGCGACGGTGCGCGTCTCGACGATTTTGGCTCGCGCCAAATCCAATCCGAAAACGCAACGGCTCTTGGAAAACAGCGGCGTTTCCGGGCTGTTCAGATACTTGGCCGGGTCATCCGACCCCGGCATCACGCGCCCGCCGAAGGCGATCACCCGGCCGCTTTCATCCCGGATGGGAAACATCAGGCGGTTGCGGAACGTGTCGTAATGCCCATCTCCCCCCTCACGCGGTTTGACCAGCCCCGCCAACGCCAACTGCGGCGGGGTGAATTTCTTCATCGCCACGCTCTTGAGCAGCGCGTCCCAGGCGTCGGCGGCAAGACCGATGTGAAACCGCTGGATCGACTCGGCGTTGAACCCGCGTTCGGCGAGATATTTCCGCGCAGGCTCGCCCTGCTGCGGATGGGAAAGCAACTTTTCAAAGAACATCGCGGCGGCCGATTGTGCTTCCAGCAGAATCTGCCGCTCGCTGACCGATTCCTTGGACTGCCTGAACGCCGGCAACTCGATGCCCGCCGATTCAGCCAGTGTCCGCATCGCCTCCTTGAATTCCACGCGGTCGCGGAGCATCACGAAGTCGATGACGTTGCCGCCTTTTTCGCATCCATAGCAGTAAAACCGCTGCTTGGAAGGACTTACCGAAAACGACGGCGTTTTTTCCTGATGAAATGGGCAAAGCCCGACAAAATCTTTTCCTCGCCGCTTTAGCCGTACCGTTTGCCCTACCAGGGCAACGATATCCGTGGCCTGTAAAATACGACTCTTGGCATCATCAAAGGTGCTGTACGCTTCGGCGCGCATTTCACGGCCACCCTGAGGCGGAAGAAATCGGCTTCCGCTTTAGCTCAACACCCCTAAACCCTTCGCGCAACTAGCGTAAGAAAACGCCGCCTGAAGGCGCTCCCATTGAATATAGCACCGGTTCGGCAGAGGGTCAAATAATCTTCGGGACTTGTGGCAACGTCCGGTAATTATGGGGCAAGGAGTATTAATCGTTATTTTCTCGCCAAATACCCACGGTTAAGACCACCGCATCAAAACAAAAACTTCAATTAGGACCGTACGGGTGCATGACACGACCGCCGACAATGCAAGACGGAAGATTTTTATCGGTTATGGTTTTCGTGCCGTCCGGCAGCCTTGACTCGAATATCAATGAGCGTCGGCGCTGTTTAGACCGCTGGCTGGCCTGTCAGAATTCGCGGCGGCCGATTGCGGGCGCAAAGAAAATCGGTTCGCCGCCTTTGGCGCATCCGCCAGGGAGGTCGGACAAGCGGGCGTGTCTTTGGACGGTTGAGGGGGTGGTCCCGTCGCGCCTGAGCGCGAAACTCCGGGAGAATGGAACCGGGACGTGAGCGCTTTCATGGTTCATGCACCGCTTTCCTTCGTCCGAGCGGGCCGCCAGGGGTCGCGGAAACAACTGCTCAGGCCCAACTTGGCCGCGATTTCCTGCTGCCACGCCGCGTCGCCAAACGGGCGGTTTCGCTTGATGCTGATTTGCATCGCCTCCTGCTCCGCCGCCGTCTGCGGCTGGTTCACCCATTTTACCCAATTCGCGGGCAAATCCATTGGCCAATCGGACAAAAGCGCCCTCTGCTCGGCCGAACCCTTCTGCCGCACCCACAGGCTCGACCATCGCCAATCCTCGGCCCGCTTTACCAGCTTGGCGCGCAGCGGATTGCGTTCGATGTAGCGGCCGGCGGTCAACAGATATTCGTCCCGCCGCACCGGGAACGATTTGAAACGCCCCTGGTACAACGGCCCGTAACCGACCGTGTGATGCGCGGTGCGATACCGCGCCGCGTGGGTCATGGTCAGCCAGAACATGAAGGCGGAAAGTTCGCCGTCACGCCTGGGCCACAGCAGCAGGTGCCAGTGGTTGGACATGATGCACCAAGCCAGCACGCGCACGCCGGGGAAGCGATCATGGGACTGGTAGAGCAATTTCTCGAAGGCCAGAAAATCCTTGTCCGTGCGGAAAATGCGGTATCGCAGGGCGGCGCGGTTCAGCACGTGATAGACCTCGCCGCCCAAAGATTGGCGAGCCGAGCGGGGCATGGGACGAGGATAGCAAGAGCGATCGTGCCAGTAAAGCGCTCACGTCCCGGTTTCACTCGGGGCCATCGGCTCGGACTGGATCGCGCCGTTCTCGGCCTTGGAGAGAAGCTCGATTTGTTTCTCGGCGGCGCCCAATACGCCGCGGCAATGTTGAATGAGAAACGTTCCCCGCTCGTATCGGGCCAGGCTCTCCTCGAGGCCGACTTGTCCGCCTTCCAGGTCGGACAGAATCCGCTCCAATTCGGCGATTGCCTCTTCGAACGATTTGGGGACGGCCTGGTTTTTCTTGCCCATGCGGGGGATTATAGCGGGTCATCGCCGCTAGAGCGTATTATGCACTTTTAGTTGGCTGAATGCGCGGCGAGATTGGCATGCTGGAGCGGCGAGGAGGAAGGGCCATCATATTGGCCGTAACCAGGGCTTGGGGAGTCGTGCGCCAGCGCCATCAGCTTGGCATAG
>JBEKXM010000290.1:0-6131 GCA_049512115.1 Tepidisphaeraceae bacterium
GGCAATCTCAAGGCCCTCAGGCCGAAGATGCTGCAAGCGATCGACAAGGCCCGCCAGGCCGCGCCGCCCGAAATCGATCAGCTCATCAGCCAGTTCGTGAAGATGCAAAACATCGACGCCACCAAATTCGCCCCGCTGGCCAAGGTGATCGTCGCCCAGTGCCTTAACGTGGCTCAAACGTTCGCCGATGGCGCCGATGCCGCCAGTTACAGCATCAACCTCAGCCCCGACGGCGTCGCCACGACGTTGATGTGTCAGTTCGACCCGGCGTCAACCTGCGCCAAATACGTCGCCAACATCAAGAACACCGATGATTCCCTCCTCACCGGGTTGGCAAACGGAAAATACCTGATCTTCGGTGGTGGCAGCCCGCAGCAGATGGCCCAGTCGCTGTCGGATTTTCTCGCGCCCATCCAGGTTGCCATCACCGCCATGGGCCCGCAGTATTCGCCGCTCAACGACTGGATCGTCGCCCTCGAGAAATTGGCCGCCGTCTCCGGCGGATCAACCTTCGGACTCCTCATGCCCAGCGCCCAGCCCGGCGCCGGACCGCTCGTCCAGATGGTCGCCATCCGCCATGGCGATGCCAAGTCGATTCTGGACGCCATGCGCCAGATGCAAGATGCCCAGCAAGCCTCGATAAAAGCGATTGGCGTGCAAATGCCCGCCGGCGCCGTCCAGTCGTTCACGCGCGATGCCAAGACCGTCGATGGCGTCAGCTTCGACGAGGTGAAGAGCCCGATCAATTTGAACGGACAAAACCCCCAGCAAATGCAGATGATGCAGTTTATCAGCATGATCTACGGCCCCCAGGGCCCTGATATGTTCACCGGCCTGGTGGATGACCAGAACCTCCTTACCGTGATGGGCCTCGACGACGCCGGCATCAGCGCCGCCATTGCCGCCGCCAAAGCCGGCGATGATCCCCTGGCCAAGATCGGCACCACCAAAGCCGTCTCCTCGGAATTGCCCGCTCAGCGCTTCGGCGCGGTTTACATCCCCCTCGATTTGTGGGCCACCACCGGCTTCGGATATGCCAAAATGTTCGGCATGGACATGGGCGTCACCATGCCCGACAATCTCCCTCCCATGGGATGCACTCTCTCCACCGACGCCTCCGCCGTTCGCCTTGACGCCTATCTTCCCTCGCAGTTGCTGCAAGCCCTGACCGCCGCCGGCATGCAGGCCTACACCAAGATGCAGAACCCCCAGCCGCCACGCAGCGGCGCGGCGCCGGGAGGAATGTGAAGCAAAATCCGAGATCCGGAATCCGAATGACGAAAGGGTCTTCATTCGGTCATTCGGATTTCGGATTTGATTCGTCACTCGGATTTCGGATTTCGGATTTGGACGTCCCCGACGTCCCAAACATCTCCGCGATCTTGCCCTTGATGTCCCCGCTGCGCATCAATTCTTCCCCGATCAGCACCGCCGCCACCCCCGCATCCGCCAGCTTCCCGATGTCCTGCGCCGTCTTGATCCCGCTCTCGCTCACCAGAACGCGCCGGTCCGCAACCAGTTCGCACATCCTCAACGTCGTTCCCAGGTCCGTCCGAAACGTCCGCAGATCCCGGTTGTTGATCCCCAGCAGGCTGTAGCTCCGATGCGGAAATCCGATCACCTGGTCCCGCACCCGCATCAAATTGTCCACGTCGTGAACCTCGATCAGGCACGTCATGTTCAACTCCGTCGCCAGGATTTGCAGGTCGATCAGATGGCTCGTCTCCAGGCACTCGGCGATCAGCAGCACCGCATCCGCCCCGGCCGCCCGCGATTCGTACACCTGGTACGCGTCGATGATGAAATCCTTCCGCAGCACCGGAAGCTTCACCGCTTGCCGAACCGTCCGAAGGTCCTCCAGCTTGCCCTGGAAAAAAGGCTCATCCGTCAGCACGCTCAGCGCATCGGCCCCCGCCTCCGCGTAGGCCCGCGCGATCCCCGCCGGATCGAAATCCGCCCGGATCACCCCCGCGCTCGGCGATGCCTTCTTCACCTCCGCGATCAGCTTCATTCGCCTTTTTCCGGGAGTCGTCACGGCGTGGAAAAAATTCCTTGGCCGAGGCGTTTGGGCAACCCGCGCCTTCAACTCCTCCACCGGCGTCCGGGTTTTCGCCGACGCCACTTCCCGGCGCTTGGTATCGAGGATTTGATCGAGGATACTCACGATGGTGGCGGAGGGGGTCCCGGCGATTAAACGCCGGGTCCCGCGAAGCCCTTTCCGCCGGACTGTTGTAAAACGGATCGCTTGAATGTCAAACTTCCCGTGGATTCCCATCGCCACCGCCGCTTCCATCGCCGTGGCAATCGCCCTGGGCGTCTTCAATCCCAAGCGGATTCTAGGACCCCAACGCCTCTCCCCGGGCGAATCGCCCCTCGTCTTGTTCCGTGCCATCGGATTCGCTCTGGCCGCTTGGGCGATATCCCTCCTCTTGATCGGAGCGGTCCATCATTCCCTTACCAAGCAACGAAATGACCCGGCCACCACCAGGCTCTCCGATCCCGAAACCGTCATCTACAGCGGTGTGATGGAACTTGCGGTGTTCGCGGCCATGCTCGCCGCCACGCTGTCCACCCGGCTCGACGGGATCAGGCGCGTGGGCATCAGCCCCCGTCGAATTCCCTCGGGTCTCATCGCCGGCGCATTCGCCATCGCGCTGGCCCTGCCGCTGATCGGCTGCGTCGACGGCCTTACGCAATGCACGCTGGAGTATCTCCACAAATCGCCTCCGCCGCACCAGTTGCTCGAAATTCTCAAGAGCAATCCCCCGCCCTGGCTCCGTGCCGCCGACGTGCTGGCCGCCGGCGCCGTCGCTCCCCTTGCCGAGGAGATGTTCTTCCGCGGACTTCTGCAAACGCTCTTGCGTTATCTCTTCAAGCGATCCTGGCCCGCCGTGCTTCTGGCCGCCGCCGCCTTCGCCATGATGCATTCCTGGTGGACCTGGCCGCAGATTTTCTTCCTCGGAATCTGCCTCGGCTACGCCTACGAACGCACCGGCAACCTGTGGATGTCCATCACCATGCACGCGCTGTTCAATCTGACGTCCATCTGGCTCTTCACCCATCTGACCTGAACGTCACTGGATGCCCGCCGCATCCGCCCGGCTCAATTTCCAAAGTGAGCCGGCCGGTCCCCCGGCCGCTCTCGAAATTAAAAGTGACGCGAACGATTATCCTGGTTTTGCCCCTGCTTTTCGCTTCTTCCGCCAGCCGACGGGGCGGCCACGCGGACGCAGGGTATGCCCCAGGGACAACGCTTTGGCCATCCGTTGCACCCACGGATCACTTCCCGCTGGCCGGTTCCGCGCGATGCACTGCTTGACCGTCTTCTCCTCCGCTTCGCTTTGCGGCAGGTTCACCGTTTCCAGCCATTTCGACGGCCGGGGCACGGGCCAGGCGCTCAGCAGCGGATACAACTCGTGCGAGCGGTCCTGCCGCACGTGGCAACTGCCCCATCGCCACCGCTCGGCCCGCCGCACCAGCCCCGCCCGAACCGGGTTGCGCTCCACGTAACGCAACACCGTCAACAGATGTTCATCCTGTTCAATCGGAAAACTCTTGAATCGCCCCTGATACAAATGCCCGTGGCCGACCGCCGCGTGCGAGTGCTTCCAACGCTGCGCGTGCGTCAGCGTCAGCCACCGCATAAACGCGCTCAGCTCGCCATCCTCCCGCGGCCAGAGCACCAGGTGCCAATGGTTCGACATCAGGCACCAGTCCAGAATGCGGATCGGCGCCCGCCGATGCGCCAGGACCAGCACCCGTTCGAACGCGAGGAAATCATCGGCATTCTTGAATAGCCGCAGGCGTCCGTTGGCCCGATTCAAAACGTGATACACCAGTCCGCCGGGAGCGTTTCGAGCAGTTCGAGGCATGGCAAAGGAGCGTATCAGACCGCCATTCTCATGTAAACGCTCGCGTCACTTTTAATTACCCCGCTTTTAATTACCCGAAAACCAAGTTCCGCATCACGCCGCCCGCCTGTCGTTGCGCTTGCGGCGAGCCGCTCCCGATCCCGAGGCGGATTTACGAACTGGCGGCGCGTGGACGAGCCGTACAAACTGCGACGGGTATGCACGAATTTGATCCAACAACCGCCGCGCGATTGGAGCGGGTTGCCGCGCTCCTCGCTCCCACGACCTCACGAGCACGTCCGACACACCCACAAGTCTCGCGAAAACCCCCTGGCTGACGTTCAATGCCGCCCGCACCTTCTTTATTTTGTGGGCGTCATAAGCGGATGGCTCAGCCACTTCAATTGTCCGGACCGTCAGCCGGCCATCTTTCGTCGGCGACTGGCCCGACGAGACGATTGCCCGCAACTCCGCCATCGCCTGCGCCATCTGCTCACCGAACGCCGAACTACGCGCGGATTTGTTCATGGTGTCCATCCTTCCGCAGTCATCCCAATCCGCTTCCAGTTGACGCGAAACGCCGTCAATTGGATGAAGCTCAGCCGCATAACTCTATTCTATGATACGGTGTATCGTAGAGCAAGCGGAACGCTCTGATTACCCACCCCGCTTTTCTCCGCACCCTTATTGCCCTACCATTCCAAACAAGGAGCCACACATGGAAAACGCCCCGTTGAAGGTCGGCCAGCCGGCCCCGGAATTTGAGCTGATGAATCAGGACAAGAACAAGGTGAAGCTTTCGGATTATCGCGGCAAGAAGAAAATCATCCTGCTGTTTTATCCCATGGATTTCAGCCCGATTTGCACCCAGGAGCATTGCACGTTCGGGCCGGAACTGGGCCGGATCGCCAAGGATGACCAAACCGTCGTCTTCGGCGTCAGTTGTGACAGCCCCTTCAGTCATGCGGCCTTTCGCAAGCAGTACGGCATTCCCTACGATCTGCTTTCCGATCCCACCCGCCGAATGGCCAAGGCCTACGGGATGTGGGCGGGCGAGCAGCCGTATAACTCTACCAAGCGCGGAACCGTCGTCATCGGCAAAGATGGCAGAATCGCCGTGTATCAGGAACAGCCGATGAAGGACCCGCGGACGGTGGATGCGTTGGAACGAGCGTCGCTGATCGCCGATGAACTGGCCAACCGCGCCGACGAGTTTGGCGTGGGAGTGTGAAGGCAAAATCCGAAATCCGAAATCCGAATGACGAATCAAGTCCGAATGACGAATGACCCAATGAAGACCGTTTCGTCATTCGGGTTTCGGATTTGATTCGTTATTCGGATTTCGGATTTCCACCGGTTCAACATGCAAATCGGTCCCATCCATCTTCCCACTCCTTTTTGCCAAGCCGGCTTGGCCGGATACAGCGATCGCGCCATGCGGATCGTTGCCCGTCGCCGTGGCTGCCCTTATGCCGTCACCGAGGCGTTGCTCGACGTCATTCTCTGTAATGGCGGCCAGGGGTTGCGCAGGTCCATCGACATCAACGATGAGGATCATCCCGTCGCCGGGCAGATTATCGGCAGCGAACCGGAAACGATGGCGCGGGCGGCGGGGATTCTGGCGGACGCCGGCTACGACGTGATCGATCTGAACTTCGCCTGCCCGGTGAAGAAGATCAAGAACAAAGCCCGCGGCGGACACATGTTGTTCGACGTCGTCCGGGCGGTGAACGTCATGCGGGCGGTGCGCGATCGCTTGGGCGGCGTTCCCCTCACCCTCAGCCTGCGCCGGGGATTTGACGATTCGGCCGAAGCCGAGGATCGATTCTTCGAGATTATCGAGCAAGGCTGGTCGTTGGGCTTCGCCGCGGCGCGCGTCCACGCCCGCACGGTCCAGCAGAAATACGTCGGCTCGGCGCATTGGCCGTTTTTGGCCGCGCTGAAGCGGCGATATCCGCAAAAAACGATCCTCGGCAGCGGCGACGTTTTCACCGCCGCCGACGCCGTGCGCATGTATCGTGAAACAGCCGTCGATATGGTCTGGATCGCCCGGGGAGCGATCGGAAACCCCTGGATTTTCCGGCATGCCGAGCGCTTGCTGGCAAATCCCAATGCCGAAATTCTTCCGCCGACGATTCTTGAGCAGCGCCACGCGCTGGAGGAACATTTCCAGATCGCCGTGCAGATTCACGGCGAATCGTTGGCCGCCCGGCGGATGCGGAAGATGGGGATCAAGTACAGCCGGTTCCATCCCCTGGCCCAAACCGTGAAGCGCCAATT
>JBEKXM010000291.1:0-6050 GCA_049512115.1 Tepidisphaeraceae bacterium
ATTTGGGCCGACTGATCTTGAGACTGTGGGACTGGCGGCGCGGCAGGTGGCGCGCCGGGCAAGGCCATCCATAGGAGAAGCGCCCCGCATAAAATGACCGCGATCAAGACTGCGGCTACGATCCGTCTGGTTCTTGACGCCTTCGCCCGATCGACAATTTGACGATGCAGATTGGATGCGGCGTTTCCTGAGGCCGACGCCGTTACCATGCTTTCATGCAACGCGGGGGGGGTGGCTTCAACTGACCGGTTCAAGAGCACCGCGGTCGCCGCCGCCGCCGAAACGCTTACGCCCCTTCGGCCCAGCAGGCCGCGCAATTTTTCCAGCGCCCGACTCAATCGCTTTTGCGCGGCATCCACCGATAGTCCCATTTCCGACGCGACCTGCGGAACAGTCTTGTCCTGGAAATAGCGCATCAGCAGCATGTCGCGGCTGGAGCGATCCAGTTGGGTCATGGCATCTTCAAGCACCGGCGCAATTTCGTCCCAACGATCCGGTTCCGGGCTGGAAGTCATGGTCTGCTCCTGGGCGGCGTGCGCCTTCTCGTGGCGACGCCGACGTCGCTGAATTTTCAGCGCGTTCACGGCGGTGAAATACGTCGTCTGGTAAAGCCACCCAACCAAACGAGCGGGTTGTCTGATTTTCCCGGCGTTTTGCGACAGCAGGATGAATACCGTCTGGGCGACATCCTCGGCCAAATGCGCATCGCGCATTTGCCGCCGGGCCGCCGAATAAACAAGGTCGGTGTATCGACGTATGAGTTCGCCCAGTGCTTCCCGACAGCCCCGCTGGACGTACTCTCCAAGCAGATCCGCGTCACTGCGAAGATCACTCATGCTGACATAGTGTACGCTCAGCATCAAGACTGACACTGGTCTTTCGCTTTTCCGTCGACATGGATGCGGACGTAAGATTTATTTCCGCTGCGATATCACTGCGGCGCGACCAGATCGTCGCCGATGAAGACGCGGTAATCCTTGATGCGGCCGGTGACGCTGTCGGGGCCTTGGCGCGGCGTGTAGCGAAAGCCGGAAATGGCCGTGGACGCGCCGAGGTCGATGATGAGCCGATGCGGATAACCGGCCGGCTTCTCGCCGCTCCATTGAGTGTGCCAGTAGTCGCCCGTCTGGCCGTTGATCGCGTTGAGGGCGGAGCCGTCCTCGCTGGCGCTCTCCTCGCTGTCGGCGTAAGCGATGGTCCAGGCGGATTGATTCAAGGCATTTCCCGAAGCATCGAGCAGCGCGATTTCGGCGACGGCGGCGGATTGGGCGCCATCCCACGCATCCAGACACTCCAGGCAGAATTGCCGCCCTTCAATGGGGTGGGCGAACCGCACTTCCCGCGTCGCGCTGCCGGGCGCGAACCGGCCCTCTTGCGCCGGCGACAGACCGCCAAGCTGCAGCTTGCCCCGGTCGTTCTTCTGGAAGAAATCCTTTTCCGGGCGCAAACGATCGAGAACCGGAACTTTCACGCCTGCCAGCACCGGCCGCTCGGGACCGAGAAGGTCGAGCACCACGACGTCATTGGCGCCAGCGCGGAGCCAGGGCGCGGGCAGATACATCGTTTGCGTCGGACCAATATTCCAATATTTGCCGAGGCAGTGGCCGTTGACCCAGAGAAGTCCGAAGCCCCAATTGGAGACGTCCAGGAACGTATCGCCGGTTTGGGCTAAATTGAACGTTCCGTGCCAGAACGCGGGTTGGCTGGTCGTTTGGTCGCGCCAATGCAGGGGCGGCAAAGTCGCGTCGGCGCCGAAATCCATCGGCAAGATATCCCAGTTCTCGACCGGGCGGCTCTGTCCGCCGCGCGGCGTGAAGAGAATCGGCCCCTGCACCCCCTTGCGATCGTGCACCTCAACGCCAAAATTCACCCGCCCCAGCGTATAGAGCAGGATTTCGATCCGCGCAGGCCGGGCTCGCGCAGGGACGTTGACCTGAAATCGGCGATGACGCGCCTCCATGATTCCGGCTTGTCGGCCATCGACGAACACCCAGCCGAAATCGCGGACGTTCGCCGCCTGGAGCGATCCCGCCGGCCCGGCCGGCAGCGTCGCGCGGTAAACCACGATTCCGCGGCTGATGTTATACGCCTCGATGTTTCGCGGCGTTTCGGCTTGGATCGCCTTGTCGCCGAGATCCTCCATCACCGCCGCCGTTTGCGTCATGGAAAACTCCGGCACCTCGATCACCGGATTCCGTGCCGGTGGATCGGGAATCGTTTCGCCCGGCAGGAGATATCGCGACATCAGCTCGCGGATTTTGGTGAACTTTTCCGTGACCCAGCCCGCCTCGCTGATCGGCGCATCGTAGTCGTAGCTGCTGGTATCCGGGCGAAACGGCCGGTCGCACCCGCTCCAAATTCCAAACGTCGTCCCGCCATGCGCCATGTAGAGGCTGAACGAGCCGTCGGTCCTCAACATGTAATCCAGATCGGCAAGCATGGCATCGGTGTGGCCGAGTTTATGCGGCGTGCCCCAGGTGTCGAACCAGCCCGGATAGAACTCGCCGCACATCCGCGGGCCCTTCTGCACTTCATCCAGGGCTTTGAAGCCGCGCGCGGGATCGGAGCCGAAGTTCGCCACCGAAAACAGCTCGGGGATATGCGAGCTGACGACCTCGTTGCTTGGATTGCACGAAAACAGCGGGACATTGAATCCGGCATCCAGCACAAGCCGGCGCATCGTGCGCATGTAGTCCAGGTCCTTGCCAAAGAAGCCGTATTCGTTTTCCACCTGAACCATCAGGATCGGCCCGCCGCGGGTGACTTGCAGGGGACCGAGGACGCGGCCGACCTCGTTAAGCCATTGCCGACTGGCCTCGATGAATCGCGGGTCGCGCGTGCGCAGGAAATCGCCGTCCGCTTTATTCAGAAGCCACCAGGGCAGTCCGCCCATTTCCCATTCCGCGCAGCCATAGGGACCCGGGCGAAGCAGAACCCATAGCCCCTCATTCTGCGCCAGGCGGCAGAACTCGGCGGCGTCACGCTGGCCCGCCCAGTCGAATCTCCCCTCGTTCCACTCGTGATAATTCCAAAACAGGTACAAACAAACCGTGTTCAACCCCATCGCCTTGATCATCCGCAGGCGATGTTGCCAATACTCGCGCGGAACGCGGGGAAAGTGCATTTCGCCGCAGCGGATCTGAAATCGCCGGCCATCGAGGAGAAAATCGGTCTGGCCGATCGTGAATTGGTGACTCGCCGTCGGGGATTCGGCCGACGATTCCGCATACCCGCGCGCGGCCGACCAAAACATCGCGACCGCAAACGCCGACCGCGCCAATGCATTCATGGATAACCTTGACGGCATAGCAGCCCCGCCTCCTTCACCCCTCATGCCCGCATACCTCCAGCTAATTTTCATTAAATTACATCCCATTTTGCCATAAAAAATGTAACAAACACCAGGGGAAACGCCACCCAGGAGTTGACCGATAGGGGTGGAGTTGAGCGATCCGAGATTTCGGGGAGGGATCAAAAGAACTCGCCGATTTTGCTCGGCTCGACGACCTGCGCCGCGACGCGGACCACCAGCGGCGTTTCCTCGGGATTGCGCATTCTCGACACCAACCGGACCATCGCGCGATACCCCACTTCCTCCGACCGAATGTCGATCGTCGCCGGCCGCGGCTGCAACGCGGCCAATCTCGATTCTTCATTGTCACACGAAATGATCGTGATTTCCCGATCGGGGCGCGTTCCGTGGCGATACAGAATCGGCACCAACATCGACGTCGAGTGGTCGTTCAAAATAAACAACCCGGTCGGCCGCGGCGGAGCGGACAGAATCTTGGCCACAACGTCCTGCGCCGATTTCGCGGCGATCACCCGCTTCCCATAGGAATCGACGATCATCGGATCCTGGCTGACCACGTATGCGGTTGCCGGTTGTTGAGCGTCGTATGCCGCGTTCAGGAACGCTTGCGCCCTCGATCTCATGAAAGGCCAGGAGGGGTTCAGGGCGATGACGGCGATGTCCTGGCACCGCTTATTTCGCAGGTAATTGTAGGCCAGATGACCGATGTGAACGTTGTCGCAGGTCACGTGGTCAACGTCGTAGTTGCCATATTCTTCTCCCATTGCCCAGACGAGGGGGATTTTCTGGCTCAAGATATCCAGGGCGTCGTCGCATCTTTCCGGCTGTAGACTGCCGGTGACAAAAACGATCGCGCCGTCGACCTCGCGGCGGTCGATCAGCCGGTGGGGCTTGGAAGCATCCAGCAACTCGTCGAGAATCAGGCGATACCCGCGCTCGGTGACCGCGGAGCGGATGCCGGCGACCGCCGCCGCCATGACCGGCAACTGAAGCCATGCCCGCGCCTGGCCCAGCGTAATAACCGCGATGTTTCCGGTCCGGCCGGGCCGGGCCTTGCGGAAATGGTCCTCTTCACCCAAGTCCCGCCGAATCCGCAGCGGGCTGTAATTCAACGCCTGCACCGCCTCGCGCACCCGCCGCACCGTCTCTTCCCTTACGTGAGGAAGATTGTTCAATACGCGCGAAACCGTGGCGGTGGAAACACCCGCCGCCTTGGCAACGTTCGCAATCGACTTCTGACGCACTACGCTCATGAACCGTCCCACCGTTCGCCCCCGCCATTCCCCTGGCCGGTCTCGAACTCTGTGTATCTTACATTTTATGTAAAAAAATGTAAATGATGTTATTATAGAAGCGGACGGCCGGTGGGCGCCGGTCGAAGGGTAAACCGCCAAAGTATCGGTTTTAACGGCCATAACGCCCCTCCGGAATGGGTAGCGAAGGATGACTCCAGTCCGAAAAAACGTGGCCCTCTTGCTCTTTTTGGCCGCATTTTTGGGGTCTCGCGACATTGCCGCCGCAGCCGCCACCAGCCCGGACCTGAATTCCGATGCGCCGCCCACACTTCAGGGAAACACCTTTCTCACCATTCCCGGCGAACAATGGAAATTGCTCTGGCACGATGAATTCACGGAAAACAGCTTGGATACCACGAAATGGACCATCGGCCTTCCATGGCCGGGCGATGACGGCGCCCATCGCCATCACAACGCCGAATACGCCAGCCTCATCGCCGACAACGACGTCGTTTTCCAAAACGGAATGCTCGAATTGCTCACGCGCAAGACCGACGTGGTCGATGCGCGCGGCAGAACGTTTCATTACACCCAGGCGTTTATCCAAACGAACGGGAAATTCAGCTACAAATACGGCTACTGCGAAATCCGAGCCAAGGTCCCCGAGGAGGCTGGACCCGGATTATGGCCCGCGTTCTGGATGCTTTCGGCCGGCTGGCCTCCCGAGGACGACGTCGCCGAGTTCTGGACGGGCCGGCCTCTGCCCCACTTCCACCAGGGATACGCCTATCGCCTGCCGGTCAGCGGAAGGGTGCAGTGGAACAGCCGGCATGTTGACCAGGTGCCCCTGGGATTTCACACCTACGGCATGGAATGGGGACCGGGATACCAACTGATGAATTTCGACGGCAAAATCCGCGTTCGAGTCTACGGGGCCCAATCGCCGAACGTGCCGATGTACCTCATCCTCAACAGCGGCGTGACTTCCGATCCCGCCCCGTCGCCGCGAACCGTTTTCCCCAACGCCTTTGTTGTGAATTATCTCCGCGTGTATCAGCGCCCGCCGGTAATCCCCCTGCATAATGCGGGATTTGAGGACCCTTCGCTGGAACCCTGGACTGCGTCGAACAAGGCCCGTGTCGCCGCCGATCACGCCCACAGCGGCAACCACGCGCTTTGCCTCCCGGGTTCGGCCGCCGTCGCGGAGCAACGCATCTTCGGCCTCACGCCGAACACAACGTATCAACTCACCGGATGGGCCGACGCCCAGGGCGACGGCGAGGCCCGACTCGGCGTCAAGTTCTTCGGCGGGGCCGAAATCTGGACGTCGCAATCAAACAATGGATACAAGCAGTTGAGCGTCAGGTTCACCACCGGCCCCCACAACTCCACCGCGACGATTTACTGCTCCAAGCCCACCGGCTCGCAAAGCGCGTACTTCGACGACATCGCCATCTCGCCGGCGTCGTCGCCTTGATTTAGGAAACAATCATTGGCCGTCA
>JBEKXM010000292.1:0-6049 GCA_049512115.1 Tepidisphaeraceae bacterium
TCCCTCGAGATATTCGGGGAATCGCTTGTAGAGGGCCTCGCAGATGATCAGGTCGAGGACGGCATCGCCGAGGAACTCCATCCGCTCGTTGCTTTGAAGGCGGCTGTCGGCAATGGAGGCGTGGGTGAGGGCCTCCTTGAGCAGGTCGGGGTCCTTGAAGGTATACTCGATGATCTTCTCGGCACGCTCGCGGGCTTCGGTATTCACGGAATCAGGGACGATAAATCGGGGGGATGGGAGTGTCAATTGGAATTGGTCATTGGTCATTGGTCATTTGTCATTGGTGTGGCTGATTCAGGATTGTTTTGCAAATGACCAATGACTAATGACAAATGACCGGTCTTCACTTGCGATGGGGGAGTCAGCCATCTAGGATTCCCCGGTTTGCTGAGGCGGTGCGTATGGCAAGGCAGGTTGTCCTGGCGTTGTTGTCGGTGTTGGCGGCGGGTGCTGGTTGGGCGAGGGCGGATGCCCAGCCGCTGCGGAAGGCTCCGCCTCCGCAGACGCTGTTCGATCCGGCGCGGCACATGCGCGTCTCGGAGGTCAAGGGGGGCATGAAGGGATATGGACTGACGGTCTTCAGCGGTACGAAAATCGACAAATTCGACGTTGAAGTCGTGGACGTGGTAAAGAATTTCAATCCGAAGCACGATGCGATCCTGATCCGATGTCCGCAGGAATTTTTGAAAAACACGGGTCCGATCGAGGGGATGAGCGGATCGCCGATTTATCTGTACGACGATTCCGGCCGGGCGCGGCTGGTCGGGGCGTTCGCTTACGGCTGGCCGTTGGAGAAGGATTGTCTGGCCGGTGTGCAACCGATTGAGTACATGCTGGAGCTGCCGACCAGCCAATCGCAGGGCGCGCCATCCGTGAAGAATCCGGCGGCGCTGCATGCAAGTCCGCAGTCGGCGCGGCCGAGGTGGTCGCTGGACGTGGAAGGCTTCGCCTCCACGCAGGTGCCGCTGCGACCCTGGGGACATCGGGCAACGGCGGTGAATGCGGGCAATCGGCCGGGGCTGGGGGGAGCGGGGATGAACATGCGGGCGCTGGCGACGCCGCTGATGGTCGGGGGGATTAATGCCCAAACCCTGGCGCGGATCGCGCCGCTGTTCGCCGGTTCGGGATTGGCGCCGATGCAGGCGGGCGGCGGAAGCGGGTCGGCGAGCGGCGATGCCAAACCGGCCCTAGAGCCGGGCTCGGTGCTGGCGGTCCCGCTTCTGACCGGCGACATGGAACTGACGGCGGTGGGGACGTGCACGGAAAAGATCGGGGACCGGATTTTCGGGTTCGGACACTCGTTCAACAACGAAGGCCAGATCGAATTGCCGATGGGCAGCGGATCGGTCGCGGCGGTCGTGGCGAACCTGGAAACGAGCTTCAAGCTGGGATTCATTTCCGGAACGAGCGGGGCGCTGTTCACGGATCAGACGGTGGGCGTCGCGGGGCGGATCGGGCAATCGGCGCCGATGGCGCCGGTGGAACTGCGGATTGTTTACGACGACGGGACGTTGGATGAGACGTATCATTTTTCAGCGGCGTTGCACCCGAAGCTGACCCCGCTGATCGCCGCGGCGGCGGTGACGATGGCGTTGACGGGGGAGAAGAACCTTCCGGAATATCACACGGTGAGCTACGACCTGACGGCCGATTTTTCCGACGGGCACCGCGTGGAGGTGAACAACAGCAGCGTGAACGGGGACGGGAGCGAGATCGTCGCGGAGGTGGCATTGCCGCTGATGGCGGCGGCGGACAATCCGTTCGCGTATGTGCCGATCTCGCGGTTGGTGGGGACGTTCCACGTCAGCGGCGAGGCGCACGCGGCGGAGATTCTGTCGGTGACAATTCCGCGGACGAAATATGAGCCGGGGGAGACGGTGAAGGGATACGTTTCGTATTTGCCGTTCCATGCGGAGGAGGCGATTTTGCCGGTGGAGGTCGATTTGCCGCGGGATTTGCCGGACGGGCAGTATCAGTTGGTCGTGTCGGATTGGGCGCGTTATCTGGAGGACGAGCGGACGGCTAATCCGTTCAAGTTCAACGCGGAAACGATCGGCGAGCTGTTCGCGGTGATTCGGGACGTGGAAGCGATTCGGCACGATTCGGTGTTCCTGAGGCTGGTGAGGCAGGCGGACGGGATTGCGGTGGGCCACACGGAGATGCCGCATCTTCCGTCGAGCCAGCGGCAGGTGTTGCTGGATTCGGGGCGGAGCGACATCATGCCGTTCGTGGGGTCGACGGTGACGAAAGTTCCGGCGGGGCTGGTCATGAGCGGGTCGGCGGAATTCGCGATCACGATCGAACGCCGGGGCAAAGTGCAGACGCCGACGACGATGAAATAGATCACGGGAAGCTGGAGCAAGCGATGAAGCAATCAACCGCAAGGAGTGGATTACCGCGAAGGCCGGGAGGCTTCGCCTGCTCGGGCGAAGGACGCGAAGTTGCGCGAAGTGAAAATGACATTCCTTCGCGTTTCCTTCGCGTTCTTCGCGCCTTCGCGGTTTATCTTCTCGGGGGAGTGCAGCAAGACAGGGGTGCCATGCAAAGCCGAACGCGGCTGAATTCGATTTGGTATTCCATAAGCCTGTGCGTCTGTTTGGTTGGATGGATGGCGCCGGCGCGGGCGGTTACCACCTCGCATTGGGTGCATGAGAATGAAGCCGATTTCAAGGCTGGGACCCTGCATGACGTGGTGGTGACGAACCAGGGGGACGTGAAGCTATCGCGCGCGGTGAAGACGATCCGGGAACAGGATGCCAACATTACCACGGTCAACGCGATCGTGCAGGGTCTGGACGGGGTGATTTACGCGGGTACGGGTCCGCGGGGGATTTTGCTGGCTGTGAAAGACGATAAAGTGACCACGGCGGCGAAGATCGACAACACGGTGAACGTTCTGTCGCTGATGGTGGATTCCAAGGGCGGGATCGTGCTGGGAACGGGGGGTGAAAAGGGCCGGGTGCTGCGCCTGGCCAAGGCGGGGGACAAGCCGACGGAGATTTTTTCGGACCCGGACGTGCAATATGTCTGGGCGTTGCAGGAGACGGCGGAGGGGAACATTTACGCCGCGACGGGGCCGAACGGGCAGGTCTTCGAGATCAAGCCGGATGGATCGCACAGTGAATTGTACAAGAGCTCGGAGGACAACATCACGAGCATGATCAGCGACGGGAAGGACCTGTTGTATCTGGGTACGGATCCGGACGGATTGGTGATTCGGTTGAACCGCAAGACGAAAAAGCCGTTCATCGTTTACAACGCCGGGGAGACGGAAATCACGGCTTTGGCGTTGGATGGGGCGGGGAATTTATATGCGGCGACGGGGCAAGTGAGTGAACACCAGACGGCGCAGCAGCCCGAGGCGGCGGAAAGGACAGCGGGTCGGCCGGAGCAGCCGGGTTCGCCGGCGCCGATTCCGTCAAATCCGGCGCCCGCGCCGCCGCAGCCGCCGCCGATTCCGCATCCGAATCCGGGTGAGCCGGCGCCGATTCCCAAGGGGCAGGGGATGCGCTGGTCACCGGCGGACGGGCCGAAGCTGATGGGAATCATGCCGGTGGAAGGCTTCGCCTCCACGTTGGATGGCGGGAACGACCCGGGCGGCGGAGGGGGGGACGAACCGGGCCCAAATGCGCCGGGAGGGCCGGGGCAGAATCCGGCGGCTCCACAACCGGCCCAGACCCATCCGAACGTCAGCGCCAATCCCCCGCCAAGTGCGACCGAGGCCCAACCGCAGGGGCCGGCGGGCAACGCGATTTACAAAATCGACGCCGATGGATTCGTCACGGAAATCTTCCGCCAGGACGCGGTGATTTATTCCATGTTCCGCCAGGGGGACGTGCTGATCGTGGGGACGGGCGATGACGGGAACGTTTACCAGGTGAACCCCGCGACGGAAGAGACCGAGGTGCTGGCGAAGGTGGATGCCAAGCAGGTCATGTGCCTGCTGAGCGTGAAGGACGGGCGGATTTTCATGGGATTGGCCAATACCGGGAGCATCGCGACGATGACCGGGGGGTATGCGTCGGCGGGAACGTATCTGAGTCCTGTCCTGGATGCGACGCAGGTGAGCCGATTTGGAAAGATCCAGCTTCACGGTCTGTTGCCGGCGGGCGCGCGGCTCCAGGTGGCGACGCGCAGCGGGAACGTGAAGGACGCGGATTCGCCGGGATGGTCGGCGTGGTCGGGGGACGTGGACGCGGCGGAATTTCTGGCGATCAAGTCGCCCTCGGCGCGTTTTCTGCAATATCGGCTGACGTTCAGCACGTCAGATCCGTCGCAATCGGCGATGGTGGATCGGGTGGACGTGGCATACCAGATTCCGAACATGGCGCCGGTGATCAAATCGGTGCGTATCGGCACGGGCACGGACACCGGACAAGCCGAGGGCGGCAACGGACCGGCGGAAGCGAACGCCGGCGCACCGGGCGCCGGCGGCGCGGGCCACGCCGGCGAAAATGCGCCCAAAACCCCCGGCGGCACGGGCACGCAGGCCATCACCTGGGACGCTTCGGATCCGAACAACGATGCGATGACGTACAGCCTGTATTTCCGCCGCGGGCGGCAGGCGCCGTGGGTGCTGCTCAAGGATGGGATCACTCAACCGAGTTTTGAATGGGATACGCACACCGTGGCGGATGGGGAGTATCAGGTGAAGGTGGTGGCATCCGATGCGCTGGCGAATCCGCCGGGCGACGGCAAGACCACAAGCCGGGTCAGCGATTATTTTGTCGTGGACAATACCCCCCCCACCATCGGCGATCTGGATTCCAAGGTGGCGGGCGGCGCGGCAACGATATCCCTGCGCGTCCAGGTCCATACCGGCACGGTGGCGAGCGTGGAATACACGGTGGATTCGGTTGACCAGTGGCAAACGGTGTTGCCGCTGGACGGGATATTCGACTCGCCGGACGAACAGGTGAAATTTTCGGTCAATGGGTTGACGCCGGGCGAGCATCAGGTGACGATCCGCGCCACCGACAGCCATGGGAACCAGTCGCTGCACAGCGTCGTGATCAAGGTGGAATCGGCAACGGCCGGCGGTCAGTAACCAAAACCAACAGGAAGCACAAACATGCATTACCCGCATAAGACCAGCAATATCAAGCGTGCCCGTAATGTCGGATTCCGCAGGCGGATGAGGACGAAAAAGGGACGGCAGATGATCAACCGCAAGCGAAGGGCGGGAAGGCGCGTGCAGGTGGTGTGAAGACGGGAATTGCCGATTGCCGATTGCCGATTGCCAATTGCCGAGTGAAAGGCGGGGACGGGCGATCGGGGCTTCTTGCCATGGGGAATTGGCGCCATGACGGGGCGCAAGAAATTGGGCGGGATACTCCGGCCTATCAAGCCCACCGCCTACCGGCGGCCTTTTCATGCGCGGGTGGTAGAATGTGGGGATGTTCATTCCGAATCCGGGTCCCCCAAGTCCTTGGAGAATTTTAGTTCCGCTGATTCCATTGGCGGCAATTGCTGCACTCGTCTGGGTCGTGATTTGGGTGGTTCGCCGAAAATAGCCGATTTGGAATTTCTTGCTACCTTGCAACGTAGCTGCCAGACGTTCAGCATGCCGGTAACCAGATGCAATAGGGAACATTGAAGCCGCTTGCTCCGGATGGCTTAGAGCATGGATGAGTCGATGGGCTAAATCTACAACGCGCACTAAAACAGGCGATGGCAATGAGTGTGGATATTAACGCAAAGAGCGGAGGTGCTTTGAACGTGACTAACGTCGCGTGGCGTTTCGTCCTTGAATTTGCCCGTCGCTGTGGTTGGAACTCTCCCGGAACTTATCCGCCGACCTCGTATACTGATGCCCAGCCATGGGACGGAACTTACGATCCGGCAATGGGGCAATTTGTGTCGGATGCGGATGCCGCTTCTCTGGGAGAGGCCGTCAAGAAGGGCCTGGGGAAGCCCGATTTGAGCGATCTGCTTTCACAGACCGCCGAGAGCTTGACCGCGCAGGTGAGACGCTGTGGTGATGACGCTCCTGCTGCTCGAGTGACAGAAAAGACAGTGGTAATGTTGCAGCACTTTGCAGAACTCGCAG
>JBEKXM010000293.1:0-6049 GCA_049512115.1 Tepidisphaeraceae bacterium
CGTTTTCCCTCATGCCCGCCCAGGACTTCGCCGAAGTCCTTCTCTTCGACGAGGCTGGGGAAATCTTTGAATCGTCTCTGGTGGATTGTCCGGCCCGGCCGGGCGTCGGCGACGGGCCCGTCCTGCACGCCGGGGATGAATTGGACTGGCTCCTCTCCGCCATCTCCCCTCGCCTCGTCGGAGACCAGCGATATTGGATCTGCCTTTCCGCCGAAGGAACCTGCGTTGGTGGCGTCGTCTGGGGCGCCGTCGCCGGCGAGGGGCAGCGCCTCGGTCCCCAGGCCCAGGAACTCAACGCCATGGCCGGAGGTTGGGCGCTGGCTCTGCGCACCGCCCAAATCCGTGATGAAGCTCGCGCATTGGCCGAGCAATTGGCCGAAGCCAATCGCCGACTTCAGTCGGCCCAAAACCAAATCCTCCATTCGCGGATGATGACCAGCATCGGCGAAATGGCCGCCGGCGCGGCGCACGAGATGAACAATCCCCTGGCCGTCATCAGTGGCCGATCACAGTTGCTGGCGGCTCAATTAGCGGACCCCAAGCACCAGGCCATGGCGCATCTGATTAACGAGCAGAGTCATCGGCTCAGCCAGATCATTTCCGAGCTGATGGACTTCGCCAAGCCCGTCCCGCCGAACCTTCAGGAATCGGACCTGGCCGACCTCGTCGCGCACGCCCTGCACGATGCCAAGCAGCACACCGATCCTGCCGATAGGACCATTGAGTTGACCATGGGCGACGTCCCCCCGGTCATGGTCGATCCCAAGCAGGTCGCCGCCGCTCTGACGGAAGTGATCGACAACGCCCTTTCGGCAACCGATCCTTCCAAGGGACACGTGGCGATTCACGCGGCGTACGATCCGTATTCGTCCCGCGTCGCCCTGACGATCGCCGACAACGGCTGCGGAATGGACGAGGACACCCTTAAACGTGCCTTCGATCCGTTCTTCAGCAGCAAGCCGGCGGGCAGACGCCGCGGACTTGGCCTGCCCAAGGCGCTGCGTTGGTTGGAATCCAGCGGTGGGTCCATGCGGCTGGAAAGCCGCCCGCAACTGGGAACCAGAACTTTAATTCTGCTTCCCGCGGTCAATGGCGACTCCGCTACGGACCGGCAGGCCGGCGGCCGCCAACCGGCCCAATGACCCCTGCATTGGAGTTATGATGATGCCTGTTCGACAACCCCCTCAGACCGAGCGATCCGTTTCGCCCCGCGTCCTCGTCGTTGACGATGAGTTCGACGTGATCGAGTTGCTCAGCGACGCGCTGGGCCGCAACGTCGATTGCCGCCTGGTTTCCGCCCCCAGCTTTGCCCAGGCTTCACAGGTCATTGAAACCCAGGCCGTTGATCTGCTGATCGTGGATTTGCATCTCCCCGATGGCGACGGCGCCGAACTCCTGGCCGCCCTGCGGAAACGTCATCCGCTGGCCAGTGCGATCGTGGTCACCGGCTTGCCCAGCGTCGAGACCGCCGTCTCCGCCCTCCGGCACGGCGCGGTCGATTTTCTCGCCAAGCCCTTCACCCTCGATGAATTCCTCCGCCGCGTTCGCGCCGCCCTGCATCGCAACGCCCTCCGCGCCAAGAGCGAGAGCCGCATCGACCGCCTTCGACTTGCCGTCCGCCGTCTCAACGACGCCCGCAGGCTCGTCACCAGGAAGGTCGATCTCCTCTGCAACGATCTCGTCGCCGCCTACGGCGATCTTTCCCGACAACTCGATTTGGTCCGAACCACCGAATCGTTCCGCGGCGTCGTCGTCAGCTCCGACGATCTCGAACAGATGCTCTGCCATGCCATGGATTGGATTCTGCGCCAGATCGGCTACGCCAACGTGGCGATCTGGCTGGCCGGACCCGACCCGGATTTCCAGCTTGGCGCCTACATGAAATACACCATCGCCGGTGAGCCGGCGCTGACCGAGGCCATGCGCGACGGACTGCTGCAAGTCCTTCGCCGCGACGGGATGATTCATCTCAACCCCGATGAAGCCGCCAAAATCATGAGTCCCGCCGAGTTGCGGTTTCTTCGGAACCAGGCGGTCCTCGGCATTCACTGCACTTATTTGGGCGAATCCATCGCCAGCATCGTCTTGTTCCGCGAGGGCGCCAAACCGTTCACCTCCGACGATGCCGCCACACTCCGCGCCATCGCGCCGGTGTTCGCCATCACGCTGGCGACCATGGTCCGCGGCGAGATCGACCAGGACGATGCCGATCCCCCCGACGATTACGACGGCCCGCTCTTGGACGAACCGGATGATTCTTCTCCCCGCAAAAAGAAAAAAGACGACTCCGACTGGTGGAAGCGCGGCGAGCCGCCCCCGTTTTGACCGGCGATCTTTTCTTTGAAGAATTAATCCCATCCTGATGAAATCTTGATTGCTCCCGGCGCGGCGGGCCGATAATATTTCCAACGTACGGTTGTTCTGCTGATATCCGTGATTGGAGAGCATTATTGGTTAAACCTATAATCAACCCCTGGGGATAGCCGCCGACGCCACGGCATGCCCGCTTAGACGGGAAGCTGGACGCGCCGGATAACGGGAGAAACCTCCTGCTTCGGGCAATCACCCACCTTATTCAAAGGGTTTGATCAACCGCTTTCACACGATTTTGGCGGATCCCCCGTACTTCCACGCCTTCGGTGCCGCGCCCAAACTTGACGCCTTATCATTCAATTGCTATTTGCGCGCCGCCAAAAGGGCCGCCGGCGCCAGCACTCGCCTAATCCCGTCCGGATATCTGCAACTTTCCGCCCCCTTTGACCATCTATAAGATTGCAACTCGTTCATTTAACGACGGTTTACCTTATGGGTCGTTTCGATGTCAGGCCTGAAAAATGATATAATTACCGCACGAAGGAAACGCCAATGAAGTACTGCAAACCATCTTATCTTGCTCTGTTCGCCGCGGTTGCCGCCATTCCATTTCTTGCCAAACCCGTTCTCGGACAGATGCGCGTTGATACCAGCGGCCACGCCATGGATGCCAACCCCCAGATTGGCAGCGGGGGATACAACCAGGCCGTCCAAAATCCCCAGGTGAATTGGTCCCAGTACCAGAACGCATTGATCAACAGCAGTATCGGTGGATTTGGCCCCGGCGGCCGCTCTTACAACGCCTTCAACATGGGCGCCGGTTACACCAATCCCTTCGGCTTCCGCGGACTTATGGCCGGTCAGGGCGTCGACCAATTCATCACCCTCACCAACGGCGTGCCCACCACCGTCGAACCCATGTCTCCAACCAACCAATACGCGGCGCCTTCCGCATCTCAACAAATATTCAACGGATTGGTCAATCACCAGGTGGCGCCTCCGGGATTGCAAACCAGCGTCAACACCCTCGGATACGTTCCCGTGCAACCAACGGTCCAGGCGCCCGAAGACCTCCGCCTCGGCGCTATCGAATTCAGCGGCCAAACTCAGGTCCTTCCCAAACCAACCGAAATGATACTCCCCGGCCCCGTCGATCCAACCGCCAATCCCACCACACCCGCACAGCAGCAGTTGTACGCTTCACCTCTTTACGGCTCGTTGGGCATTTACACCAACCCCCAACAGCCCGGACAGGATGAGCAGAACAATCAGCAACCAGGCGTCTTCGGCCCGACCCCTTTGCAGCAAGGAGGGATCGCTCCCGTCCTTGCTCAAACCCCCATCCAAGCTCAGGTGAAGGAATTGCGACAGGAACTCGCCGCTCAAAGCAAGAACGGCATCGCAACGCAAAACGTCTCCAACATCCCCGGCGCGTCACGGCTCAAGCCCCTCCAACCTGGCAGTGAAAACTCCAATCTCGAACAGCCGTTGCCGTCCCTCGGTCCGGAAACTTCGCTGTTGAAGTCGACCAACGTCGCTCCGGCGGCCGGCGACGTGGACACCGGTCAATCCAACCGCCAGTATCTCCCCAACGACGCCAACCTGCCCCCGCCGACTCAGCAAAGCGCTCTCTATGCCAAGCTCCGCCAGAGCATGGACGATTACAATTCCGCAAATTCGCTGACCGATGAGCAGGCCAACCGCAAATTCCAGCAGATTCTCCGCCTTCGCAGTCTTGCAAACGCCAATGCCGAGCACGGGTCCAACGTATTGAACGGCCCCGGCGCGGGCGCAGCGGCGAATCCCGGCGAACTCCCCAGCGGCATCCCGAATCCCGAAGAACCCAGCCCCGGACGATTTCCCAATGTCGGCCCTGTTTCCGTCCCCGAGCAAAACAATCATCTCACCAAGCCGGGATTTACCACCATGCCCAGCAACATGGGCGCCGCCCCCGGCGTTGGCTTGCCGCCCGTTTCCGCTCCGCCCGTCCCCATCGACAGCTTCGCCACCGGAATACAAGCCAAGGGTTTGGCCGGCCTGATCGCCAACGCAGAACTCAATGTTGAGCAACATCATTACGACAAGGCCATCGCCCAATACAACGCCGCCATCGATGTCGCCCCGAACAATCCGCTGATTCTCATGGCCCGCGCCACCGCCGAGCTTGGCGGCGGGTATTACGCCCAGGCCAGCGCCGACATACACCTCGCTGTCGTTCAGGACCCCGCTGTCCTCATGGGGCAGTACGACCTGCAAAAACATCTCGGCGCCGATCGCCTCAAATCCCTCCTGGCCGATCTGAAGCAAATGGCCAAGGGTTCCGACGACGACACTCTCCACGCCTTCCTGCTCACCTTCGCCTATTACAACTCCCAGCACGTCGGGCAGGCGGTGGATTGGCTGGACATCACCG
Source organism: Tepidisphaeraceae bacterium (assembly GCA_049512115.1). Lineage (GTDB taxonomy): Bacteria > Planctomycetota > Phycisphaerae > Tepidisphaerales > Tepidisphaeraceae > PALSA-1353. Next base: position 4,727 of record JBEKXM010000293.1, read on the forward strand.
ACAAACGCGCAAAAGGCCAGGATCTCGTCATCGTGCAGATGAAGAAGTATTGGAATTTCAACGAAGACCAGCAGCCGGCGCTGACGCCGCCCCCGGCTCTGACCCCGCCCGCTGCCAAGCCCAACTCCGCCGCGCCGTCAACCCGTCCGTCCGGCAAGAACTAACCGAGCGCCTAGCGGCTATCCCCTGTCCAAGCGCCGCATGGAATGCGGCGCCGCGCAAAAAAAGGCCCCGGACGGGGGGATCCGGGGCGTAACTCCCTTTAGGAAGGGAGGTCGTCCAAGGGGGTGCTTGGACGGTTGAGGGCCATAAAAATCGCTTGGGGCCCAACTCCCCCAAACGCATATTTTCTCAAACTTACCCGTCTCCCGCCTCTTGAAGGTGAAGACGCAACGTCTCAAATATTAACGGCACATGGACAAAATGCAAGTGGTAATTTGAGCCGCTTCACCTCCCACGCATCATCGCTCAGGTAACGCCATAATCCAAAGTGGGTTACATATCGCCCACCAGGCGTCCCGGATATGTGGAATCCGCCGCCTTTTCATCGGGCATCCTGGTGGCGATGGTGAATCGCGCCGCTATTTCTATCGAAGTCATTGCCCCAAGTATATTTTCGCATATTGCCGTAGTTTGCTATCTTTCCGGCGAACTGCCCCCGGCGCCCCGATGTCTGTTAATATTTCATAATCCTCTTGATGCCATGCCGGTGCCCCATACACTCTCCAAAGTTGTTCAGAGTTAACGAACTATGAGCAGGACGGTGCTTTCGCTATCGACGCCCTCGCCTTCCACCGAGGCCGCACTCCTCACCCCGGGAGATATCGCCACCGCCACGCCCCAGGACATGGTCAGCCCCGCCGATATTCTCATCCAGGCTCGAAATGTCAGCGTCTTTTACGGCGCCCATGAGGCCATCAAGGACGCCTCCTTCTCCATGCCCCGAAACCGCATCATTGCAATGATCGGCCCCAGCGGGTGCGGGAAAACCACCTTTCTTCGTTCCATCAACCGCCTGAACGATCTCATCCCCGGCTGCCGAGTCGAGGGTGAATTGCTCATCTCCGGCCAGAATATCTACGAACCCAAAGTGGACCTGGTTGCCCTTCGACAGCAGGTCGGTCTGGTTTTCCAAAAACCCAATCCGTTTCCAAAGTCCATCTATGACAACATCGCCTACGGCCCGCGGCTCCAGGGCATCTCCCGCCGCGCGGAATTGGACGCCATCGTCGAGGACTGCCTCCAGAAGGCCGCGCTTTGGGAAGAGGTCAAGGACCGCCTCAAAACCAGCGCCTTGGGAATGTCCGGCGGCCAGCAGCAACG
>JBEKXM010000294.1:0-6039 GCA_049512115.1 Tepidisphaeraceae bacterium
GGGCTCGCCCAAAGCGCCGTTTGGATGTGGAGAGTTGATCCGGTTCCAACACCTCGTGCACCCATGTTTCCCCAAATTTGGGGGGGCTGAGTCGTGGTTGGCGGATTTCTCTGGCATACATCACTTGAGTCATTTCAGTTCTCCTTTTGCATTTTACATATATCCAATTGCCGACGTACTCCTACGAAGGAAACAGCCTGGGGAAGACGGTGGTGATCCCGAAAACCAGACCGGCCACGACAAGCAGCGCGGTCACACCGATGCCGAAGAAATTGGCCAGGCGCGTATTGGCGTGCTTGCCCATGATCTCGCGGTCATTGACCAGCAGGAGGAGGAACACGATGGCCGGCGGCATCGCCAGGGTGGCGATGACGTTCACGACGAGCACAATGAAGACCAGCGGCGCATTGGGGATGAGGACCAAAGTTGCGGCAATCCCGGCGGCGGCAACCAACACGGCATAAAAAGGCCACCCTTCGCGCAGTGAATTGTTCAAACTATGCGGGCTGCCCATCACCTCACCAAAGGCATACGCCGACGAGGAGGAAATGGTGATCGCCGCCACTAAGCCCGCTTCAAATATGCCGATGGCGAACAGCGTTGCTCCAACCTTCCCCACAAAAGGCACCAGAGCTTGGGCAAATTCAGCCCCTTGAAAGCTGGAGGCGGCGACATGGTGCGTGAACAGCGGCGTCACCGCCAGGACCGTGGCAATGGCGGCAACGGCGGCAAGCACCGCTCCCAGAGCGGTATCGATGCGGCCCTGGCGAATGTCGGCGGTCGTCAAGCCTTTATCGACGACCGCACTTTGCTGGAAGAACAGCATCCAGGGCGTGACGGTGGCGCCGATGTCGGCCATGATGAGCAAAACAAATTGCGCGGTAAACCCGCCGGGAAGCGGACGCCAGGTAAAGAACGCGTGGAGGACCTGGCCGCTCACGGGGTGCACCATGATGGCGACGGGTATAAAGATGAGATTAAAGACGGCGAAACCCATCGTGATGCGTTCCCAGGTCCAGTAGCGCCGGGTGAGCACCACCGCCACTACCATGAGAAAAGCGCCAAGCACGGCCAGGGCGGGCGGTACGCCGAAGAACCCCAGACCCGCGCGCACCGCGATGAATTCCGTCACGAGCGTCAGCAGGTTGCCAAAAACCAAGTCGGCCATGGCGAAAAAGCCCCAGAATCGGCCGAAGCGCGTATAGATTAGTTCGGCATGACCGAGTTTGGTTGCGGCGCCGAGCCGCACGGTCATCTCCTGGACGATAAAGGCCATGACGAAAGTCATGGCGATGAAGGGCAGGAAAAAGCCAATGCCATAGGTTGCGCCCGTCTGGGCGTAGGAGATCATGCTGGGTCCGTCATTCTCGCCCAGCATGACCAATATCCCTGGGCCGATCAGCAGCCACAGGAGCATCCACGGCCGGTGCCGGGCGCCGGTCCGATTGACCATGACCCGCCGGCGGTCCTCGGCGCGTTTGATGTCCTCCCCGGCAAGCTGTGGCCCCACATGCCGGGCATGGGCCGGCAGGCGGGGCGAAATCGCCGCGCCGTCAGCGAGCAGGACGGTATTTTGATTGTCCCTCACCATACCCATGTTTCATCCCACTGCCCATTTCGGAAAATCGGCAAGACAACTTTGATTGTCCAAAATAAAAATAGCGTATAATCCATCATTTGTCAATCGGTCATTTTCCTGATAAACTTTTAGGTGGCGAAGGACCAGGGGCTGCCTATGGCAACCAGCACGGTTGAAAACTACCTGAAGCAGCTTTACCTGGAACAGCGCGGCGGCGGGGAAATGGTCCCCATGGGCCGCGTTGCCGCCTCGATGGGCGTCGTTCCCGGCACCGCCACCTCAATGGTCAAGGCCTTAGCCGACTCTGGTCTGGTTGAATACGAACCCCGCGGAGGTGTGAAGCTGACCCGCAGCGGCGAGCAACTGGCCCTGCACGTTCTGCGACGCCACCGCCTCGTCGAGCTATTTCTTGTCAAATCCCTCGGACTGGACTGGTCCGTCGTTCACGATGAGGCCGACATGCTCGAGCACGCCATCTCCGAGCGCGTGCTGGAGCGGATCGACGCTTTGCTCGGCCATCCAACCGCCGACCCGCACGGCGATCCGATTCCCACCGCCAAGGGCCACTTGCACGAACCTCGCCGCATGAGCCTTGCCGATTGTCCCATCGACATGCCGCAAACAGTGGCTCGCGTGTTGGACCAGAACCCCGAATTCCTCCAGTTCGCCGAGCGCACCGGATTGACGCCCGGCTCGACCGTCACCGTATTCAAGCGCGAGCCGGCCGCCGAGGCCGTGAAGATTCGCATCCCGCACCGCGACGAGGTCTCGCTGGGCATGGCCGCCGCCGCCAGGATATTGGTCGAAGCTCCCGTACCGCCGGCCAAGACGCGTTAGCCCGGTTAAAATTTGTCGCAAATATAAGCATCTAAAAATAATACAGTTAAGCGAAGTGCCGTAAATTTTTACGGATAATGGTCTTGACAAATCCGTTTTATCTGTCGATATTCTATTAATCCTGTAGGAGTACAGTAAATTGAGTAATAGCGATATGCAGTATGAAGTTCAGACGGGTGCCGGAGTTCACGCCGGTGCCGACCCCAGGAACGCTCTCCGGGTCGCTCTTGCGGCCTGCGCCCACAGAACGGGCGAATGTAGGCGCACCTCCGCGTGCTGATCGATCCAGGTCATCCTTCCTTCAATCATCCACGCGATTCTGATCGTTTTGCCTCGGGCATGAGTTCGAGGTGACTGCACTATTTTCAACCAGCTTATTCGTTTGGCCAGCCTTGCCTAACAGCGGTCTGGCGCAGGGAGTATCACATCATGAAGACGTTTATCTTTGCCGCGCTCGCCTCAGCCGCGCTTGTCATTCCCGCGACTGTCTTGGCGAACCCGGGCGATACGCCGATCGTGCAATCGCCCGATGTTTCGTCCGATCATTCGGAAATCTCTGACCCATCTTCGTCGACATTCGCGTTTCTTGAAACCGGCCCTATTTATGGCGACGACGCCCAGACACAGCCAGCGGGAAAGTCTGCGGTTCCTCCGGAAAAGGGTCCGCCGCTGCCGTTCCATGTCATCGAGGGATACGGAGGCGGGGCGATTACGCCGATGGCGTACCTGGTCAATCCGCCATTGGGCGACAACGTCCTTGGCCTGCCTGCCGCCGCGTATTCGTACGTGAACCTCGGCCAGAAGGACCTGCAAGCGTTCACGTTCACGGAAAATCTTCTTGGGCGCGTGGAGCTCGGACTCGGCGCCGACCGCCTGGATTTGGGTACGCTTCCCAACGACATTCAGAAGGCCACCGGCGTCAACGTTAATACCACCAACGTCTGGCTCTACAACGTCAATGCTCGCGGCCTCGTTGTTCCGGAAAACAGTTTTGGCACGCAGTGGCTGCCGGCCGTTACCATCGGCGCTCACTTCAAGTACAACGACGGCATCCGCAGCATCAATGATCGCCTCGGCGGCGCGTTGAGTTCCCTCGGCTACCGCAACCAGGACGGCGTCGATTTCACCCTGACTGCGTCGAAAACCTTTGCCAACGTGTTTGGGCGGCCTTTGATCGTCTCCGTCGGTGGACGCGAGAGTGAAGCCGCCCAGCTCGGATTCCTCGGCTTCGCCGACCGCTACAACGCCACCTTCGAAGGCAACATCGCCTATCTGCCCACCGACTGGCTCCTGATCGCTTACGAATATCGCGCAAAGAGCGACCCCTACGGTCAAATACCCGGACTGGTCGAGAAGGAAAACGACTGGCACGCCCTCGACGTGAGCTGGCTGGTCAATTCGCACGTCGATGTGACCGCGGGAATCGGCTATTTCGGCGTGCTTGCCAACGCTCGGGCGGATACCGCCTTCTGGCTACAGTTGAAGTATGAGTTTTGATCCGCTTTGCGGTTCGGAGTAACTGTCTTAAGGATAGGAAGCTTAATATGTCAAAACCGACTGTTTATTCATCCATTGTCCAGACGACGTACAACACGCCTCTGGTCAAGCTGGCCCGGATCGTGCCCGAGGACGCCGCCACCGTCCTGGTGAAGCTCGAGTTCTTCAATCCGTTGGCCAGCGTCAAGGACCGCATCGGCCGCGCGATGATCGAGGACGCCGAAGCCCGCGGCATTTTGAACCGCCAGACTCACATCATCGAGCCCACAAGCGGGAACACCGGAATCGCCCTGGCGTTCGTGGCGGCGGCTCGCGGTTATCGCCTGAGTCTGACGATGCCCGAGTCAATGAGCTTGGAGCGAAGGGCTCTGCTTAAATTCCTGGGTGCCAACCTGATCCTTACCCCCGCCGCCGAGGGAATGCGCGGAGCCATCAACAAGGCTGCCGAACTGCTCGCGACGACGAAGGATGGTTGGACGCCCCAGCAATTCGACAATCCCGCCAATCCCCTCGTGCACGAGCAGACCACCGGGCCGGAAATCTGGAGCGACACCGGCGGCAAAGTCGACGTGATCGTCGCCGGCGTGGGGACCGGCGGGACGATCACCGGTGTAACGCGATTCCTTCGATCCAAGAATCCCCAGGTCCGCGCCATCGCCGTGGAGCCGGCCGATTCACCCGTTATTTCCGGCGGGAAACCCGGTCCGCACAAAATCCAGGGCATCGGCGCCGGATTTGTCCCCAGGAATCTGGACACCTCCCTGCTCAATGGGGTAGAAACGGTCACCAGTGACGAGGCCGTCCAGACCGCCCGCCGGTTGGCCAGGGAAGAAAGCATCCCCGGCGGAATCAGCTCGGGCGGAAACGTGGCCGTTGCCCTCCGCCTGGCCGCTCGAAAGGAATACCAGGGCAAGACCATCGTCACGTTCATCGCCGATTTCGCGGAGAGGTATCTGTCGACCGTGCTATTTACACAGGAACAACCGGCCGCCTCCAAATGAGGCCGCCTCTGAATGATGCAAGTTTTTTCTCCCTCAGAAAGGAATTAAAATATGTCTGTCCAACCGTCGTTTCATCTTGGCACACTGGCGCTGCACGCCGGCCAGGAAGTGGACCCCACAACCACCGCTCGCGCCGTCCCGATCTACGCAACCACTTCGTACGTTTTCAAAAGCCCCGAGCACGCGGCCAATCTGTTCGGTCTGCGCGAATTTGGAAACATCTACTCGCGCCTGATGAACCCCACCAACGATGTGCTGGAAAAACGCCTGGCGGCCCTGGACGGCGGGGCGGCGGGCCTGGTCTTTGCCTCCGGACAGGCCGCCATCACCGCCGCTTTGCTGACCATCGTCCACTCAGGACAGAATTTTCTTTCCGCGACAAGCCTGTACGGCGGAACGTGGACGCTGTTCACCCAGACTTTCCAAAAGCTCGGCATCGAAGTGCGATTCTTCGATCCGGCCAAACCCGAAACGATCGGTAAACTCGTGGACAAAAATACTCGGGCCATTTACCTGGAGACGCCCGGCAATCCCAAGAACGACGTTCCGGATTACAAGAAGCTGACCGATATCGCTCACCGCCACGGTCTGCCGGCGATCGTCGACAACACGGCGTTGACCCCGGCGCTGTTCCGCCCCATCGAGCACGGCTTCGACATCGTGGTCTATTCCACGACCAAGTTCATCGCCGGGCATGGGGTGCACATCGGCGGAGCGATCGTCGACAGCGGCAAATTCCCATGGGCCAAGGAGCCCAAGAAGTGGCCGGAATTCACCGCTCCCGATCCGTCCTATCACGGAATGGTGTTTGAAGAGGCGCTGCGTGCCATCGGCAACGTCGCCTACATCATCTACATCCGCACCCACTGGCTCCGCGACACCGGCGCCTGCCAAAGTCCGTTCGGTTCGTTCCTGACGCTTCTCGGTTTGGAGACACTGCACCTGCGCTTGCAGCGTCACTCCCAAAACGCCCTGGCCGTCGCAAAGTTCCTCAAGAAGCATCCCGCCGTCGCATGGGTGAATTACCCGGGCCTGCCAGACCATCCCGACGCGGCGAACGTCAAGAAATATCTCCCCGACGGGCAGGGCGCGATCGTCGGGTTCGGCATCAAGGGCGGCAAGGCC
>JBEKXM010000295.1:0-6747 GCA_049512115.1 Tepidisphaeraceae bacterium
CGTCGTGGATGCGACGCCGATGTTCAACGTTCCCGTGCCGCTGATGTTGCCCGCGACGCTGTTGCCATTGACGGTCAGGCTCCCGTTATTGACGATCGTGCTGCCCGACGGCAAAGCGCCGGCAGCGGCAATCACCAATGCTGCTCCACTTGTAACGTTTGTAGCCCCGTTGTAACTGTCCGCTCCGCTGAGGTTCACCGTGCCCGACCCGCTGGCGGTGATCCCGCCAATGCCAGTGATCGTGCCGGTGAAGTTAACTACACCGCCGGCAGCCGAAGTTAAAAAGACACTTTTGGTCAGCGAGATCGCGGAGTTAAACGTCGAAGAGTTTGCGCTGGCGCCGCCGAGGTAGATCGGGCCACCATAATTGTTGACGCTGATGTTATGGTTGATGGTAACGGCCGCATCCGTCAAAAATGAGAGTTGCGCTGCCGCCGGCGTACTGGCCGTGCCGATCTGTACGGCCTGCGTGTAGCTGCTGTTGCCGAGTACATAAGTGTCCCGCGCATTGCCCACGATATCATTGCCCGTCAGCAGCAAGGTTCCATTTTGAACGGATGTGACGCCTTGGTAATACTCGCTTTGAGCGGCACCAACGCCACCGAGGGAAATGGTGCCGCCGCCCACGATCGTCACGCCCGCGGTGGTGCTGCCGAGGATTCCGAGGGGGAGGTTGAACAGACCTCCGGGGGGGGCGGTCAGTTGGAGGTTTATGGAGCCGCTTTCCAGTTGGATGTAGGTATTGATTGTCGCAACGCCGGATGTGGACATTGTGCCAAGGGTTTTGGTTCCGTTCAGCGCATAGGGCTGGAAGTAAAGCCGACCATAGCCCATTGTGACACCGGAACCGAGCAAAACGGTTTGATTATCGGTGGTGTTACTGGAGGCATCGGCGATATAGATGCCTCCCGCGCCGGTCGTGCCGCCGATGGCCCAACTGGAATTCATGTTCGCTTCGAGCGTACCTGCTCGAAGGGTGATTGACCCGGATCCGCTGGGCTGACCGGTGATCTGCAGCGTGCCGCCGCCGGTTTGCACGAGACCGGCATTTATCGCCAGGGGGCCGGCAAACGTGACAGTTCCGGTACCGCCCAGGTTGAGCGTGCTGCTCGCGTTGACGGTGACGCCCAGTGAAATAGGCAAAGCGGTGCTATTGCCGAGGCTCAGCGTGCTGGCACCTGAGAAGGTAATAGTGCCGCTGCCCAGGTTTGAAGCGGTCGTGGCGTAGAGTGTTCCATTATTCAGCGTCAAACCGGATTGGGAATTGTTTCCGGCAAGGACGAGGGTGCCTGCTCCAAGTTTGACGAGTGCTCCGCCGACGAGATTTTGAGCGACGGTGAAAGTATTGTTGGGATCTTCGATGTCAAAGCCACCGCCATTACTGCTCATAGTAATTGATCTCGGCGTGCTCGTGTAAGTCGTGCCGGTGATCTGGAGGGTGCCGCCGTCAAAATTGAGCCCGCCTCCGGCAGAGCCGAGGCTGGCATCGGCGCTGACGGAGATTTCGCCGCCGCGGAGAACGGTTCCGCCGGAGTAAGCGTTGGGTCCGTCGAGCGTCCAGATTCCGGTGCCGATCTTGGTGACTTCGCCGGCGCCGCTGATTTGGCCGGCATATTCCGCGGGCTGATTGTCGTTGCCGACCGTAAGGGTTTGAGTGGAAATGTTGACATTTCCGCTGCCGCTGAGACCCCCGAGCGATGCATTCAGGGAATTGATATCCAGGCCATTGTTGACGTCGACATCGACATTTGTGAAATCCAGCGCGTAAGCATTTCCGAGCTGCACGACGCCTTGTTCGATGGTTGTGATGCCGGTGTAGGTATTGATGGCGCCCAGGACCACGGTGCCGGGTCCGTCTTTTACGAAAGCGAACGCTCCTGCGATGGGCGTGTTAATGGTTTGGACACCGCTGGCGGCGGTGAAGGTTGAGTCTGAAGCGAGATTGAAATTGCCTCCCTGCAGGGTGACGTTGCCGGTCTGGAAGTAGAGACCTCCGATGGTCTGGGTTCCGCTGACGGTGACGGTGTAGGTGCCGCCGCCATCGGTTCCGGCGGCGAACATGGCGACTTTGCCGCTGGTCCAGGCATTGGTGGTGCTGGTGCCTGCGGAGCTTGGATTCCAATTGGCGGTGGCTGAATCCCATGTGCCGGTAAGAGTGGATCCGCCGGCGCCGGCCGCGGAGCCGTTGAGATCCCAGTACTGGCGGTTCAATTCTAGGCTGCGATAGTTGACGATCACGCCATTCACGGAGACGTTGGTGCCGTTATCGACCAGGGAGCCGTTTACGGGCGTGTAGACGAGAGACCGGGAGCTTACGGCGGGTATGGAGATGGAAGTGAGCCCACTGACATTGGTGGCGAGGAATTTGCCGGAGATCGCGTCGTAGACGTTGACTGCCGTGGAACCGACGTTGACCTGCACGGTTTTCATCGTGCTGTAGGGATTGTAGAGGAGATAAGACGGATCGGCGGCGGCGTGGAAGAAATCGGTGGCCAGGAGATTGAGCTGCAGGATCATGTTGACGTTTGTGGGAGAAACGATGCTGCCCAGCACGCCGACATCGCCTGATCCATACGCGAAATTGAGCCAATTCGAGTTATAAGTGTTGCCATCACCACCGGCTAACGGGCTGATGCCGTTGCTGCTTTCCTTCACTCCTTCGTATGAGTAATAGTTGCTGGGAGCGTCGTTCCAGGTAGCGTTCGTCTGATTGCCGGCGGGCAATCCGCTTTTAAGAAACATCCGGCTGGAGTTGGTTAAGTTGAGCATCCATTGCCCGATGGAATTGGCGAAGCGATCGTCGTAGCGGACGAGCGGCACCAGGGCCGCTGGGTAAAGATAGGTGTTCATCGAGAAGCCGTAGCCGCCTTGGTCCGTGGTGCTTCCGATCAAGCCGGCGGCTCCGTACCCGCCCCATTGGGAAGCGCTGATTGCACCCCAGCCTGACCGGACGACGCTGGTGGGGGAGAAGCACCAGTTGACGATCTTGGCGACGTCATAATTGGTGCCTTGTTCGGCGTTGAGGCGGGCGGCCGTGAGGGCTCCGAAAGGAAGGATGGTCTCGTAAAGCGGATTCTGATTTACCGCAGTGTTTTGCAGGGCGTTCATGCAGCGTTCGGCATCGCTGAGATCGGTGGCGTTGCCGGTGTGGATGTAGGCCACATATTGTTCGTAGGCGGCGCCCCCGGCGCCGTCGGGTTCGGTATGATTGCCATTAATCGGCTGCATGGTGACGTAGTTGAAGCCCTGGTGGTTGAAGTTGGGCACGGCAGTGGTGCTTCCGCCGGCCAAGGTGTCAATCACGTTATGCATCTTCGTGGCGCCGCTGTTCATGATCGTGTCAAGGCGCAGCTGGCCGGCACTGCCGGGCGCGTATGAAGAGTAATACTGGCTGATCAATCCATCGAACATGATCTGAGGCAACTGGTCGTACCAAAAGCTGCCGGTCCCTTGAGAACCAATATTATTCAGCACGAGATTTGCGCCGGTGGCGCTGTCATAGAAACGGCTGGCCATCTGGACGAAATCGTACGTATTCCCGTTGCTCAGCGTTTGTGATTGCTTGTTGATCCCCACCAGACTTGCGCCAAGCACCGCGGCGATCTGGGTGATCGCCTCGCCATTGCCTTCGGTGCTCTGCGTTTGCCCGATGTAGCTTGGCATTCCAAAGCCCTGGGAGATGCCATTTTCGGGATCGTTCTGGAACCAGAAAGTTGGATACTGATAGGTGGACTGCGCCACCGGATTGAAGACGGTGCTGTCAAAGCCCTGGGCGACCGACGTGTAGTTCTCGTATTGGTACGCGACGGGAATATAAGGCATGGCGGCGATCTGGCTCACCACCACTTGCTGGCCAAAAGCCTGCCTCGCGGCAGAGGCAATAACGGCCGAAAAAATGGCGCGAGCGCACAATCGACGCGGCATAAAACATTCTCCGCAGACTTTGGCTTATTCGCTGGAGGCCGTCCTCGCCCGAGGCGATGTCTGAGCCTATTGGGAGACAGCAACACCAACGAACGAATCGGCGGAGGACCGCCTTCGGCCAGGGCGCTCGCATCGCCGCATGGCGGGCGGGACCAGACCGCGCAATCAGCCTGCTTCTTGCGGCCAAGGCAGCGGCGACATTTCCCGGGTGCCGGGCTAAGCCCGCCGCCGCCGATGGAGGAGTCCCACCCCCACCATACCAATCAAACCCGCAGTAGCTGGCTCCGGCACACTGGACGCCGGCAAAGACAATCCGTTTGCCGCGGCGAAGGCGTCTAACGCCGCAACGTCGCCGGCCGACACGTCGGCGCCGCTCGCGCTCTGGTTGAAGTTCGCCGCCAGGTCGGTGAAGTCGGCGGCGTTGACCAGGCCGTCGTAATTGAAATCGCCCTGGTCCCAGGCGGTGACCGGCTGGTTGAAGTTCGCCGCCAGAATGGTGAAGTCGGCGGCGTTGACCAGGCCGTCCAGATTGGCGTCGCCCAGCAGGGTGTAGGCGACTTCGATCTGGCCGGAGGACAGGCCGGAGACTTTGCCGTCTTTGCCGTCGGCATAGCCGACGCCGTAGGACAGGCCATTGGTCTTGGTTTGTGCCGCCGAGGCAATGATCCCCGGGCCGTTCCACCCTCCGCCGTTGTAGCCGGACTTGATGTAGCCGGCGATGGTCGATAACGGATCGGATCCGCTGCCATAGTTGATGTACATGTGGTTGTTGGTGATATCCAGAGTGGAGCCGGTGGAGATGCTCAGTGCGCCTTGGCTGCTGCCCAAAGTGCCGCTGGCCAACTTCAGCACCGTCGTGGATGCGACGCCGATGTTCAAAGTTCCCGTGCCGCTGATGTTGCCCGTAACGACGCTTCCATTGACGGTCAGGCTCCCGTTATTGACGATCGTGGTGCCCGACGGCAAAGCGCCGGCAGCGGCAATCACCAATGCCGCTCCACTGGTAACGTTTGTAGCCCCGTTGTAAGTATTGACTCCGCTGAGGTTCACCGTGCCCGTTCCGTTGACGGTGATCGCGCCAGTGCCGGTGACATTGCCGGTGAAATTCGCGGTGCCGCCGGTGCCGCTGGCAAGCACTACGCTCTTATACAGCAAGATGTTGCCCGAGAAATTCGCGGTATCGTTATCGCCCACGCCGATTGAGGTCGTACCGCTGGGGTTGTCGTTGTTGACGCTGATGTTGTGAAGCACCTGCCTGGGGGCAGTGAGTTGGCCAGTGCCGGAGTTATAGCCGAAACCCAAAGTGAGGAGTGCGATGTTATCCGTCGACAGCGTGCCGCTGTCGCCCAACTGAACGGCGTTGGTGTCCAACTGAACGTTGGCGTTGGTCGGGGCGTTATAACCGAGGCTGCCGCCATTGTTTCCGCTCTGATAATATGGTGCACCGGCCGAAATTGCAGCAGCAGGAAGGGTGACATAATTAGTGCCGGTGTCATCGTAGGCCAACTCCAGCGTCCCGTCCCTCACCGTTGTGGTACCATAGTAGGCCTGCTCGCCCGCGTTGTTATCGCCGCCTCCGGCGACGATCCAAGTGCCGGGGCCGATTTTGTCAACGCTCGCCCCGCAATAGCCGCCCCCGCCTCCGCGGATCAATGCAAAATTCTGTAGCACGGTTCCGCCCGCGGCGGCGCTGAAATAGATCGTCTGGCTCGCGCCGTTAATTATGCCGTTGCCGTCGGTAGGAAGCGTCTTGAAGAAGTCGTTGAAAGTCACTGTGCCTGAGGTATTTATGCCGCCGATCGTGATCGTCCCGGCATCACCGATCTGGACCGGCTGGTTCATGCTTTGACCGCCGGCCATCAGATAAAATGCAACGACGTCGTTCGGGTGTAGGAGAACCCCACTAACCGGGTTGTAACTGGTATACCGATCCTCGGGTCCGAGATACATATCCGTTATGGCGCCGTTATTTACGCCGCCGCCAGACGGAATTATATTTACCCCGTCAACGTTAGTTACGGGGGCGTCGGAGATCCCGTTATCAATGGTGTATCCTCCCATCTCAAAGGTTCCCTCATAGATGCGAAAGGCGAAGTAGCCTCCGTAGCCTCATGGTCCCGCCCGGACCACCAAGGCTGCTTGTAGCCTCGCCGTTCGTCATCTTGAGGGAGCTGCCACCGGTCAACGTCACCGATCCGTTAAACGTGGTGGTGCTCCCCGGTGCAAGAACAAAGTACTCCTGCGTCCCACCATCCTGGGCGGCATTAGCCACAAAGGTGACGTTGTTGTTGATGGTCACCGGATTTGTGGAATTGTTCGTGAAGGCTGGATCGTTATTCTCGCTCAAGGGCCAGGACAGATCGAGGTCCCCTCCAGTCAGGGTTGTCGGGCCGTTGCCGGCATCAAACGTTGTGTTGTAAATTGGAAATGCGCCCAAGTCATTGTTAGAGGTATACGTGCCTGCCGCGTTAAACTCGAGACTGTCGTCTCCTGTCGGACTAACCACAGGCGCGGATCCGCCCATCCACTTGGCTCCGGTGCTCCAATTACCACTGCTGGAACTTGTCCAGGTGTAAGAAGCTTGCGCATGGGCGCTCGGCACCATGAAAGAGAGCATCGCCGCGTTGCACACAGCCCCGCACGCGATTAGCATCGACCGACGAGTGGTTGATTTGCCGCGCGTGAAATGGAACCCGTTTCCTTTTGCAGACATTTCTTGCCTCCTCCGTAGAGATAAAGAATGGAATGGCTAGGAATGCAGCCAGCGACACAGTTCGCCAACTGGACGCCTCAATGGGGGCAATTGTACCACCCTGTGAAATT
>JBEKXM010000296.1:0-6025 GCA_049512115.1 Tepidisphaeraceae bacterium
TTTGGCTGATACTGCTTGGGCATTGATATAGCATCCTCCAGGCAAATCTCCCGTGCACGGCTCATTCGTGACATTCACCGAGATTTCGTACGATTTCACTCCACAAGCTGCGTGAACCGTTCGAACCACCTCATCCCGTTGTGATTTTGCCGGCAACGCCTGAACCAATCACCTTTCGCTTGGCTCTTTGTCTTTCTGGCATGCGCAGCCGGCGATACCGCCAACGATCGAGAGGACCAAGGCGCAGAGCACAGTGATAAATGCCGCCCAGATAAAACCAAACCCGCCGCCGACACTGACGCCATTCCCGCCGTTGGTCTGGATCATGGTGGCATGTGGCAGACCGAGGCTGCCAAGCACTCCGGCGCCCTGCGCAACGAACGTGAAGATGACTAGGGCTAGTGGGACGCTCAGTCCCCAAATCGCCGCCCCGGTGACCCAGCCGGATGATCGAGGCGCTGAGACCGCGTTGGCGATGAGACCGCCGAAGAAAAACGCTACGCACGACGTCACCCAGATCCATACGGCGGCACCCCCGCCGAGGGCGAGGATCCCATTGCCGGTGATGCCGACATGGCAGCCGAGCATGAGATACCAGGAGAGAACAAATACGGAAATCGCAAAAAGAGTACCGGCGAGGACAGGCCTCCAGAAGGGACGATAGTGCCTCCACGCCGCCAGATCATGGCCGGGGCCGCCGGCTGACAGGGTCTCCTCCAGCAGCAACCCTCGGTCATTCCCGCTGACGGCGGCAGGAATGTCGGACTTACTAGGGTTCTGGCTTACCATAGAAACATCTCCATGCCCACAAGCGGGCGATTAGAACCACGAAATTGGAAAGACAGCACATTTGCATCGTCGCCCACTCCATTTATTTCACGGTAGGCCTAACGCATGAAGGCGGGGAATACCGGACTGACAGTAGACTTTGAGGAAATAGTTAAGTAGCGAGGCCGCGCATTTCGCGGAATGCCGTCGGGGGTACCCAGCGGGACAAGCTAAGGCTAGTTATGGAAAAATGTCCATTGGTGGCTGGAAAGCCATATTGTAAACTGGCACCAATTGAGCCTTGATTAGACTGGTAAGGTTTCACTTGCTCCACCATGGCCGCTAAAAAGATCAGCAACGGCTCGGCAACGGCGCTCGGTGCCCACATGGCTATTCGGTCTGATTTACCGGGCGGATATGGCCGCAAAGCGCCCGATGAGCCGGCCGCCCTTTATGATCGCACGCAGACTGAACAAGCGTTGCGAACACTGAACGAAGAGCTGAAGGAACGGTTGCATTTCCTTACAGCCGAGCTTGGCGAGCAAATCGCCGAGCGCAAGCGAGCTGAGGAAGCCCTGCAGGCCAGTGAAAAACGTGTACGGGCCGCATTAAAGGTGGCTACCCTCCACCTCTATAATCAAGACCGTGATCTGCGATATGCCTGGGTCGCCAATCCGAAGGCGGGAATTTCTGCCGAGCAGTTTCTCGGTAAGCGGGATACCGACCTTCCCATGGATCCCACGGACCTGCAGGCGTTGGAGGCATTAAAACGCCGCATTTTGGAAACAGGCCAGGGGGCCAATAAAGAAATTCGGCTTCGTTCCGGCGAAACGGAGTATTACTTCGATGTGGCTATTGAGCCACTCCATGGACCTGACGGAACCATTGTTGGCCTTACGGGCACCGCCTGGGATGTTACAAAGCGTAAACAAACGGATGAGCAACTTAAGCAATATCAGCGCAACTTGCTTTCGCTGACGACCCAAGTTCTGCTGGCCGAAGAAAGCGAACGGCGACGGCTGGCGGTGGACCTGCACGACGGAATGGGACAAACGCTGACGTTGCTTCGGATGAAATTGGTTCAGCTTAGTGAATCCATTGTCGGCACCCGCTTGCAGGAGCCGCTGAGGGAAATCGCCCAATTGGTTGATCAGACGCTTCGCGCGGCCAGCACGCTAACCTTTGAACTCAGTCCCCCGGTTCTCCACGAACTGGGTATCGTGCCCGCGGCGCGATGGCTGGGCGAAGACATCGAGCAGCGCTACGGGCTTCGCGTGTACGTACGGGACGATGGGTATTCCCAGCGGCCGAGCGACTCAATGGCGGTCGTGCTGTTCCGATGTCTACGCGAGCTACTGATTAACGTGGCCAAGCACGCTCACACGGACGCGGCTTGGGTTAGCCTTTCGCGGGAAAACAGCCATGTTCGTGTGGTCGTCGAGGACCGGGGATGTGGCTTTGATCCGTTATCTACTCCAGTAATGACGGTCGGCGAGCACGTCCGAAGTGGGTTCGGTCTCTTCAGCATCCGTGAGAGATTGAAACATTTGGGCGGGGACATGGATGTTCGATCAAAGCGAGGCCAGGGCACGACCGTGACGTTAACCGTTCCGCTGGCCCTCCCATCGCCTCAGGAGCCGGAGAAGTCGGCATGAACGCCACGATCCTTTTGGCGGACGACCACGCCATCTTGCGGGATGGCCTACGGACCATCATTGAGTCACAGGCAGGATTCAAGGTGATTGGAGAAGCATCCACCGGCCGCGATGCCGTCAATCTGACGGTGCAACTTTGCCCTGACGTGGTAGTTATGGATATCGGCATGCCGGATCTAAACGGCGTGGAGGCGACTCGACAGATCGTCGCCGCCGATCCTCGTGTCAAGGTCATCGCCCTTTCCACCTTTGGAGATAGGCAGTTCGTCCTTGCCATGCTTGAAGCTGGAGCCTGGGCCTATGTGCTTAAGGCGGCTGCCTCTGAAGAACTCCTGCGAGCTGTTCGGGCGGTACTGGCCAATCAAAAATACCTCTGTGCCAAGGTGGCTGGCCTTGTCGTGGATAGTTACAACGCTCGGCAGTTTGCCAGCAACCATTCCGCCGCTGCAATCCTAACCGATCGAGAACGCGAGGTGTTGCAACTCCTGGCCGAAGGCAAAACGTCCGGCGAGATGGCAGTCGCCCTGAGCATCTCGGCGTATACCGTCGACGTCCACCGCCGGAACATCATGCAAAAGCTCGATCTGCACACCGTCGCGGAATTGACAAAGTACGCGGTCCGCGAGGGGATCACTTCGGCCTGAACTCAATTACTACCTTCCTATTTTTTCGAGACTACCGTCATTTCGTTATTCTCGGAACGACCTCTCTGCGCCTAATCTCTTCTCATGCGCGGGAATCGTGCTTGAAGCACCTGAAAATGGTCGCGTTTGGATATAGCTCCTTGGCGGGTGATACGCGGTCGCCAGATATGTGCGAACCGACGCACGACCAAATTGCCAAGCTTGCGTACGAGCTTTGGGTATCGGAAGGCCGCCCGGAGGGGAAGGCTCTACCGAACTGGCTTTTTGCCGAGGCAGTGTTGCGGGCTCGACTAGCCCAACGGCGGGAAGGCGGCAATTGGGAAGCCGCTAGACGGCCGACAGACGTGCCGATGCGGAACAGGAGGAGTCGGCGATGCGGGTCTTGATGCGAGGGTGGGAATTCCCACCGTTCATTAGCGGTGGGTTGGGAACGGGGGATATGTTTGAAAGCATTGTCGAGACCGCCGCCGCAATGGGCATTGGTCGAAGCGTTCTGTTTGCGGGCTTCCTTCGCGGCGCCGATGTGAGCCGCGCTTTTGCGATGGCTGACCTTTATGTCATGCCGTCGGTTAGTGAGCCCTTTGGAATCGCCCCCCTTGAGGCCATATCGCACAACGTGCCGGTGATGATCTCAAAGAGCTCGGGCGTGTCCGAAGTAGTCAGAAATGTCCTGAAGGTGGACTTTTGGGACATCGACCAAATGGCCGACAGGAATATCTCCGTGCTCAGGCATCCATCGCTTGCCGATACGCTTCGCGCAAAGGCGAATCAAGAAATCCAAGAACTGACTTGGGATAAAGCCGCCCGAGGCTGCGAGGCGATTTATGGTCGAATCCTTGGCGCAAATGCAGGTTTCAGGGGAGAACGCCATGTTGCATGATCAAATTTACGCTTGTGCGAGGCGACGCGCAATGAAATACAGCACGAACGCTTGCCGCAACGGCGTTTTGAAGGTTTTCCTTGTTCGTGGGGAAAGTACATGAGGCGCGAGCGCAACCATTTTTGCCGTTCTCATGCGCGCGCCAGAGCGTGATGATGAGCAGGTTTTCTGGCCTGAAGACAGCTTCGGGAAGGACCGCAGCCCTTGCCGCAGATCTTTCATCCGAGTGCGAATGCCATCGCCAAGGCGGCCGTTTTCGGTTGCCTCGGAGGTTCGCTCGTCTTCGCAAGCGTGGCGACAACGGTGGATTTCTCCCCCTACGTCACGAACCAGGGCATCGTGCGTGATCAGCCGGTGCCCTTCAGTCACGAGCATCACGTCCGCGATTTGGGAATTGACTGTCGTTATTGCCACACGTCCGTGACCGACTCCAATTTTGCGGGATTGCCGGCAACCAAAACGTGCATGACGTGCCACTCGCGCATTTGGACAGATGCTCCGCTACTTGAGCCTGTGCGGAAAAGCTGGAGCGATGAAATCCCCATCAAATGGACGCGTGTCCACAACTTGCCTGATTTTGTCTATTTCCCGCATGACGTTCACGTAAACAAGGGCGTTGCCTGCGTCACTTGCCATGCGCGTGTGGACCAGATGCCCCTGATGTTCCAGGCCGCCAGCCTTCAGATGCGTTGGTGTTTGGATTGTCACCGCAATCCGCAGAAATATCTGCGCCCGCGTGGTCAGGTCTTCAATATGGATTTCGCCATCGACGGCGACGTGAAGCGGGAGTTTTCTGATGCCCAGCACCATGTGACCGACCAGGATTCTCTGGGGCGAGCACTGATTGATCTCTATCACATTCCGACCGACGGCCGGATCACCAATTGCTACACGTGCCATCGTTAAATGATCATGAACACGTCTTCCAAACAAGCACAGTCCGAACGATCCAGGCGCTACTGGAAAAGTCTGGAGCAGTGGGAGAACACAGCCGAGTTTCGCCAACTGATCCAGGATGAATTTGCGCACGGAGCGATGGATGTCGACAACGGGCCCTCGCGGCGAACGTTTCTCAAAGCGCTGGCAGCGTCGATGGCGATGGCGGGATTGACCGGATGCAAGCCAAAAATCAGCGAAACCATTGTGCCTTACGTGCGCCAGCCTGCCGAGGTGATCCCAGGCCGGCCGCTCTATTTTGCCACGGCCATGACGCTGGGCGGATATGCCCAGGGCGTGATCGCCACGAGCCGGGAGGGCCGGCCTATCAAGCTCGATGGCAATCCCGATCATCCCGCAAATCTCGGCGCCAGCGACGTCTTCCTGCAGGCCGCGCTGCTCGATATGTATGATCCGGACCGGTCGCAGTCGGTCCTGCGCGCCGGAGACATCAGCGATTGGGATACGTTTATCGGCGTCATCCGGCCTCGACTGGCTCAGAAAGCCGCGGATGGATCAGGGTTGGCGTTGATCACGGAAACCATGACCTCACCGACGCTTTTGAAACAAATCGGTGATCTGAAATCTATATATCCCGGCGCCGTTTGGTTCGTTCACGATCCGCTGACCCGGCGTAACGTTCGCGACGGTTTGCGCGGCGCCACCAGGCGCGAAATCCTGCCGCGTTTCGATTTTTCCAAAGCGGCGGTAATTGTTTCTCTGGATTGTGATTTTCTTTCCGAGGAGCCGGGTCACAGCCGATATGCTCGCGATTTTCTCGACGGCCGGCGTATTCGTGAGGGGACGACGCGAATGAATCGGCTGTATGTCGTCGAAAGTACGGCCACCATCACCGGCTCCATGGCGGATCATCGTTGGGCGATGCGCCCATCGCAGATCGCAGCCACTGCAGCGCAATTGGCGGCCGCGATTAGGAATCCTTCCGCTGCACAAGGTTGGACCAAAGCGCTTGCCGACGATCTGCTCGCCAATAAGGGCCAGAGCCTTGTGTTGGCTGGCGTTGGCCAACCACCGGCCGTTCATGCCCTTGTCCATACTATTAATGATGCCCTTAGAAATATCGAAAGCACGGTAATTTACGCCGCCCCCGCTGAAGGCGATCCCGACGGATCGCTCGCCGA
>JBEKXM010000297.1:0-6024 GCA_049512115.1 Tepidisphaeraceae bacterium
CGCCGCCACCAGGTGGGCCCCCATTTCCAGGCGACGAGGCCCAATCCCAGGAGCAACGACGCAAATATCACACGATAGATCCATCGGCGGTTTCGCGGCGCAGGCGCATAATCGAGCGGCACAGCGCTGGGTGTGAGATTGGTTGATGGCATCGTGTTTTGGACGCGGCGGCTGGGTGAGAGTTTCACGATTTTTGCGATCCTCTATTGCCGACAACGCAAAGCACGAAACGACGCCATCGCTCTGCGGGACGTTGTACGCGACGCTGAGCTATGCGGTCGGCCAAACGGTTACAAATGACGCGGCTTGATTAGCGTTTTTCATCCTTGCCGGCTGTTCAGAAGAAACGTCACCGGCCCGTCGTTCACCAGCGAAACCTTCATATCCGCGCCGAATTGCCCTGTTTCAACGGTTACGCCCAAGGCGCGGATGGCAGCGATGAGCTGATCGAATTTTTCGCGGCCGATGCGCGGGTCGGCCGCCGAGTCAAGGGATGGCCGGCGGCCCTTGCGGGCATCGGCGGCGACCGTGAAGTTGCTGACCAGCAGGATCGAGCCGCCGATCTCGATCACGTCGCGATCGAAATTGCGCTGGCCGTTGGCGAATATCCGCAGGCCGGCCAGCTTTTTCGCCGTCCAGGCGACGTCGTGCTCCTGATCCGTGGCGTGAACCGCCGCCAGGACGACCATTCCCTGTTCTATCCGGGCCACAATCTGCCCGCCGACCGTAACACTCGCCTCGCTGACGCGCTGGACGACGCAAATCATGGTGAGGAATGCTCCGGTCCCATCGCCGCGATGGAAACCAATGTGCCGAAAGTTCGAGTCGGCGTGACGCGATCGATCCGCACGTCCACCAAATCGCCCGTGGCGGCGTCGCCGGTGGCGGCGCAGTCATTTTCAAAATGAACGTCGAAGTATCGCTCGCAACGGCCGTGACGCCATAGGCCGGGGGTTGAACGCTCACGTTCCACGAGCAATTGAACGGTTTGATTTACGAAAGTCGAACGGAAGTCCAGGCTGAAGGCGCCGGCAAGACGGCGGAGCAAGTCGATTCGCTGGCCGACGATCGGTCCGCGAATCCCGGCGCGCGGGGATTGCCAGCGTGCCGCCGCCGTGCCGGGTCTGGGCGAAAACGCGAATGCGTGAACGTGGGTGAAGCGAGCGCGCTGGACGACATCGAGGGTCTGCTGAAACGCCGCCTCGGACTCGCCGGGAAAGCCGACGATGACGTCGGTCGTCAACGCCGGCCGATCGAATGCCGAGTAAAGGCGGTCCACAAGGCGCAGGAAATCGTCGCGCCGGTACTGACGATTCATTCTCCGCAGGATCGCGTCGCAGCCACTTTGCAGCGGCACGTGGAAATGCGGGACGATCTGCCGGTGCGAGCAAAGCGCGGCCAGTAACTCATCGTCAAGATCTCCCGGCTCCAAGCTGGAAAGACGAACGCGGCGAAGGCCCGGCACGCGCGTGCAAAGGGCGTCGATCGCATCCGCCAGCGGCCGGCGAGCGACATTCGATTGCCGCCTGCGAAGAGCCGTTTCCCGTCCATACGCGCCGAGGAAGATGCCGGTGAGGACCAACTCGACGTGCCCGGCGTCCACGAGCTGATTCGCCTCCCTCACCAATTCATCCAGGGGCTTGCTCCAAAGCAACGGCCGGAGCTTGGGGATAATGCAATAGGTGCAATGCGCATCGCAGCCGTCCTGAATCTTGAGAAACGCCCGCTGTTGCTGGTGTTGGCGTTGATAAAGCAACGGCAGAGACCGCGTTCCGACCACGCCGAGCTTTTGCCCCTTCGCACCATTTGAGCCGAATTCGGTCAAGCGATCGGCGACGTTGTCTTGATGGGTCAGGACCAGATCGACTCCGGTCATTTGACTAGCTGCTTGCTTGTCACTGGTGGCCCAACACCCGGCGACGATGACCTTTGATTTGTCTCCAGCCCGCACGGCCCGGCGGACGGCCTGTCGGCTCTTACTTGCCGCCTCCATCGTCACGCTGCAAGTATTGACGATTCTCAATTCCGCGGCATCCGGACCGGACTCGACCCAGCCATGGGAGCGCAATAGCGACGCCATTTGCTCGCTCTCATATTGGTTGACCTTGCAACCGAGGGTCTGGATGGAAAACTTCCGCATGTCGATCGCGGAAGTATAGACGAATCCCCCGCAAAGCGTGGGGCTAGCGGACCGGAAATAACGCTGATCCCTTTCCATTAGCCCCCCGTTTTGCGGGGGTTTGCCCTCTTGCCCATCATGGTGACAACCTGAGTCAATTTGGGGAACTTTTCCTCCTCTTTGAACGTCTAATGAATAGCCGATTTTGTCGGCGGCTTTGACCGCTGTTGAACTCCACCGGCAAAGCGGTTACATCTTAGGCTCTGCCTGGCGGCGGTGAGCTACCAGCCTGAGATATGTGCAAACAGAACCCGAGGTTTAGCGGTGGATCGAGCAGCCGATCCGCCGCCCTTCCGCTTGCGAAAGTTACAGAGGAGTAAGCATGGCCAGCGCTCGTTTCGCCTGGGGAATCGACATTGGCAACCGGGCGTTGAAGGCGATCAAGCTCGTCCGTGGGGAAGCCGGGCTGCGCATCGATGATTTTGAAGTCATCGAGCATGAAAACGTTCTTTCAAACGCCGGCGACAACAAGGAATCGCTGATCCAATCGGCGCTGGCAAACTTTGTCCAGCGGCACGTCACCAAGGGCGGCGTGGTGGGCATCAGCGTCAGCGGCGTCTCCAGCTTCGCCCGATTCATCAAGCTCCCCCCGGTTGAACCAAAGAAAATCCCGGAGATCGTCCGGTTTGAGGCCATCCAGCAGATTCCCTTCCCCCTGGACGACGTGGAATGGAGTTACCAGCTCTTTCAAACTCCCGAATCGCCCGACGTGGAGGTCGGCATTTTCGCGATGCGGCGGGAATTGATCAACGCGCACATCAAGCACTTCACCGACGTGGAACTCAACGTGCAGGTGGTGCAGATGAACCCTCTGGCGGTTTATAACGCGATGTATCACGACAACCGCCTCCAGGGCACCACCATGCTCATCGACCTGGGCGCCGAGAACACCGACCTGATTATCGCCGACGGCGAGACCATCTGGCTGCGTTCCATCCCCATCGGCGGAAATAACTTCACGGAAGTTCTGGTCAAGAGCTTCAAGCTGCCGTTTAGCAAAGCCGAGGACCTCAAGCGAAACGCCAATACGAGCAAATACGCCCGGCAGATTTTCCAGGCGATGAGGCCGGTTTTCGCGGATTTGGTGGCTGAGATTCAGCGCAGCATCGGTTTTTATTCCTCGGTCCATCGCGATTCGCGGATCAAGAAAGTGTTGGCGTTGGGCGGGACGTTTCGTCTGTCGGGATTGCAGAAATACCTCCAGCAGAACCTGCAACTGGAAGTGGAGAAGCTCAACGACCTGTCCGGCGGGGCGCCGGTCGACGCCAAGTTGGCCGCGACCTTCAACCAAAACCTTCTCTCGCTGGTCAGCGCCTACGGCCTGGCGCTTCAGGCGATGGGCGAGAGCAAGATCACCAGCAGCCTGCTCCCGATGAAGATCCGCCGCGAGAAGATGTGGCGGGACAAGACCAAATGGTTTGGTGCGGCGGCGGCGGTTTTCGCGCTGGGGACCGCCATGCCGATGGCGGGCTATTACGTGCGGGATATCGGTTACAAGAATGCCACGGACTCCCGCGACCGAATTGAAACCGTCTACGAGAAGGCGAACAAGGCGAGCACGGATTGGACAGCCGTCGAGAACAACGGCGCCTCCGATCGCATGACCATTCAGAATATCCGGTCGATGCTCGATGACCGCGGGATTTGGATCCAATTGCTGGATGAGATTTTCGGCGCGCTTCCGCAGGTGCCGCCCGGTTATCCAAGTGACAGCTACCTCAAGGCGCATCCGCGATCCCAACGAGAACTCATTTTCATCGACAAGATTGATTCGGCCTACGTCCCCGACCTGCCGACCGGCCTTGCATCGGCACCGTCGGAGCTTGGGCTGACAACCGCCGCGCCGCCGGGGGGCGGGCAACCGACCATCACCGATCCGGCCATTCCCGCGGGCTCGCGCGGGTACATCATCGTGCTCAGCGTTACTACGCCGCACTCACAGGGATTTCTCTTTGTGCTGAATTCATTGATCCCCAATCTGCGAAGCTTCGACCGGGCCGCGATGGATAAATGGAATGCCGACCACCCGAAGAATCCCCGCAACTTCTACATCGCAAAAGTATCGGCTCCGATGCAGCAGATGCAGATCAGCGGCGATTCGCAGAGAGTGTCGCAATTGAAGGCATCGTACACCGCCGAACAGAACCTCCTGGGAATTACGCCGGGGGGTTCGAATCCGACCAATCCCGCGCCAGCAGTGCCCCCATACGGGGGTGGACGGCCTCCGGGCGTTCCACCCGGCGGTTATCCCGGGCCATACGGCGGACGTCCCCCAGTTTACGCTCCGCCCGCCATCGGCGGACCAGTTGGCGGCGCCGCGGTGAACCCCGACGCGGAAGCCATGAAAGACCGATTGACCGGTGAAGACCGCAGCAATGACTGGGAAATGACGGTGGAGCTTGTCGTCGTGATTGATCCACCGCCGGCCACCGCGACTGCCGCGGCCACCCCGGCAGCCCCGGGAACCCCGGGTGGGCCATAGACGCCGTTTTGAAAATCTGCTTACTGGGTCATGAATTAGGCATCAGCTGACGCTTATGGAAGTCATCAAGAAAAACATATTCAGCATCGTCTTCGCCGTAATCGCCGTGCTGGCCGTGGGTGCGTTGTTCTGGCCGATCGGCGGGTTGTACACCAGCCTACAGGGACTGCTTGACGCCCGCGTAGAGGCCAACAGCAGCCTAGAGCGACTGACAAACCAGCCCCGTTCGATGCCATTGTTGAGCCCGGACCAAACGACGGCCAGTCCCCTGGAGGTTTTCCCCACGGATCCAGTGATCGCGGCGGGCACCGACGCCAATGCGCAGGTCCATCAGCAGGCACAAAGCTTGTCCGATTTGGCCACGAACGCCAATAAGCACGAACTGCTGCAGCTAGGCGAATTGCCCACGCCCACGGACCAGGACCGCTTCAATTTCGCCAACAAGTACTCACAGGAAATAGACGGTTATTCCCGCTGGCAGAAGATTCTCGATTCCACGTCCCCGCCCACCCCCGCAGAGGTGCAGGCGAGGAAGGACGCGCTGCAAGAGCAAATCAACAAGGCGCGATTGAATTATGACCAAAACGGAAATCCAACCCCCGATTCAGTGGCGGAAGCAACCGAACAATTCGCCGTGGAGTCCGCGGATGTTCAGCCTCAGATGGAGTTAGAGCGGGCGCAGCAGCACCGGGTTTATCTGCTCGTTCCCCCAACCGCCAATCCCTTGCCCGTGGATCCCACCATAACCGTCGGCAAAGAGCCGGCGCCCCAACAGATTTGTAGCGCCCAAATTGTGGTATGGATGTTGGATGACGTCGCCAACGCCATCAAGGCCGCCAACGACGATTGCTCCGACCCGGGCGGGTACGACATCCTTCATTCCGCCGTCAAACAAATCGAGGGAATTGATCCCCCCACCCCAATGGAATCTCCCACCGGGTTCGATGCCACCGCCGGAGTCAGCACCCCTGTCTCCAAAGTACCGTTGGTTTCGCCAACCGGCAGAGTGTGCAACGGCCTCTACGACGTTCTGCGATTCAAGTTGAGGCTCGTGGTGGATGCGGCCAAGCTCACGCAGGTCGTGCGCGAGCTGGAAGCGAGTCGATTCATCACGGTTCTGAACGTGCAAATCAAGGAGGTTGTCGACCCCGTCATGGCCGCTTCCAGTCCGCAAGGTGGATTCCGCTATGGCAACAAGCCGGTCATTCGCGTGGAAATCGACTGCGAGGAATTGCTCCTGCGGAGTTGGACCAACAGCTTCCTTCCCGATTCCATGAAAGGCGGATTGGGCAAAGCCGTTCTGGGCACACCCACGGACAACGGCGGGCAGCCGACGTATCCCGGCGGGCCCGCTCCTGGCGGG
>JBEKXM010000298.1:0-6012 GCA_049512115.1 Tepidisphaeraceae bacterium
AACTTCGCGTCCTTCGCGTCTTCGCGGTAAAATTCTTTGGGTTGCGGGCATAGCTCGCTCCGGGCTCCTTCGCGGTTAAGCTTTTGAGGTCCGCGAGCGCTCGACCTTCACGTCGCTGAATTCATCGAGGTTCAGCGTGGTGATTTCGCCGTCGGGCTTGACGAGCGTCAGCCGGTCCAGCCATAGCTTGTCGTTCTTGCTGTGGGCGTACCAGCTTCCCGTCGGCTTCTGCTCGAATTCAACGATGGTCCCGGAAACTTCGCTGGACCAGGAGTAATCGCGGGCGGCGATCTGCTGAACCACTTTCACCTTGGCGCCGGGAACCAGTTGTTTGCGGATCGATTCGTCCATAGGAGCGAGAAGGGTAAGCGGGGAGTTGGGAAACGGCAAGAGAAGGGCGAGCCTTAAGCCCGAAATCCGAAATCCTAATGACGAATCAAGCCCGAATGACGAATGACGAATGACCGAATGTCTTGTTTCGTCATTGGGTCATTCGGATTTAATTCGTCATTCGGATTTCGGGTTTCGGATTTCCTGCGCGAGTCTCAGCAGCTCTTCGTACATCTGGCTCAGGGCCTCGGGGACGACGCGGGTTTCGCCGACGACGGACATGAAATTGGTGTCTCCGCCCCAGCGGGGAACGAGATGTTGATGGACGTGCCCCGGCAAGCCGGCGCCGGCGGCGGTGCCCAGATTGATGCCGACGTTGAAGCCCTGCGCCGACACCGCGCGTTTCAGGAGCCGAACGGCCCTGACGGTCTGCACGGACAGATCGAGCTGCTCGGCTTCGCTCAACTCCTCCAGCTCGCATTTGTGCGCCCGCGGGGCGATCAGCAGATGGCCGTTGGCGTAGGGAAAGCGATTGAGCAGAACGATGGTCTGGCCGGTGCCCCACAGCACCAGCAGGTCGCGCTGGCGCTGCGGATTGTCGGCGGCGGCGGCTTCGCACAAAAAGCAGCCGCCGCCCTTGCCGAGAGTTTTGATGTACGGCATTCGCCAGGGAGCAAAGAGGGGAGGAGTGGTCATTTTACAAATCCGAAGGCTACAAGGTAAATACCGAAATCCGAAGCCCGAAATCCGAATGACGAATCAAGCCCGAATGACGAATGTCCGAATGTTTTCTTTCGTCATTGGGTCATTCGGATTTGATTCGTCATTCGGATTTCGGATTTCGGATTTTCCTCCTATCCCGCCATCGCCGCCGCCGTCGTGGCTATCGCTACGGGGTTTACGCTCACGGAAACCGCCGGCGGCGTCATCTCCAGGACTTCCCGCGCCAGCGCCCGGTAATCGTTGGCGCCGTGGCTCGTGGAGTCGTATTGCAATATCGTTTGCCCAAAACTGGGACTTTCGGCGAGCTTGATGTTGCGGCGGATGCGGCTGGCGAATATCCGCGTGCTGGACCAGGGCAGGTTCTTCCCGGCCGCCTCCTGGATGAAGCCGTTCAGATCGCTCACCACCTCGTTGGACAACTTGGTCTGCGAATCGAACATCGTCAGGACGATCCCGGAAACTCTCAGGCCGGGGTTCACCCGATGGCTGACGAGCGCCACCGTTTCCAGCAGCTTGCCGACGCCCTGGAGCGCCAGGAAATGCGGCTGCATGGGAATGATCACCTCCTGGGCCACCGCCAGGGCATTGACCGTCAACAAGCCCAGGCTGGGCGGGCAGTCCATCAGAATGAAGTCGAACTCGAGCTTGGCGGCCTCCAGGCGATTTCTCAACAGCGTCTGGCGGCCGGGGATGTTGACCAATTCCACTTCGGCGGCGGCCAGGTCGATGCTTCCGGGCACCAGGGCCAGATTTTGCCCCACGTTCTGAAGTGCGGCCAGCAGGCCTTGGCCGTCAACCAGCACCTGATACAGGCTGGTCAGTTCCGGCGAAGGATTCAATCCGTAATTGATGGTCAGATGGGCCTGCGGATCGAGATCGATCATGCAGACCTTTTTCCCCTGCTCAGCCAAGGCGGCGGCGAGGTTGGCGGTGGTGGTGGTTTTGCCCACGCCTCCCTTCTGATTCATGAACGCGATGATCCGCATAGGCCAGCCTCGTGCGTTATTATCGGACAGTGGAGGGGCAAAACAAGGGGGAAGTTGCAAGTTGCAAGTGCAACTGCAAGCAAAAAGACCTCGCATTCATTCACAACTTGCACTTGCAACTTGCCACTTGCAACTTCCCCCAAATGAAGAAAGCTTCCGCCGTGGCGAGGAAGCTTTCTTCGTTGTTCCGTGGCCTCTGTTTTGGAGCCGAGGCCGCAGAGGTAAATTTGTGTGTCGTGCGAACCAACCAAGTCGACGGGCGATTCGTTTGGAGCCACGCGCCCGGTCGCGGATCGTGCCGCGTTACTTCTTCTTGGTCGTCTTCTTCTTCTTCTTAGCGGCCTTCTTTTTCATAACCGTATCACCTCCTCTCTTTACTGAGATACAAATGTACGCTGGTAAAAATTTCGAGTCAACGGTTTTTTTTAGATTCGTGGAGTAAGATCGTCGGTAAGGTTTTGTGAAAGGACATTATGCCGAAGGTGAAAAAACGTCCGTGCGTCGTCGTCGTGCGCGACGGTTGGGGGAAAAATCCCTATCCGAAATGGAACAACGCCAACGCCGTCTATCTCGCCAAACATCCCGTGGCCGATCGGATCATGGCTGAATATCCGACGACGCTGATCCACACGAGCGGGTTCGACGTGGGTCTGCCGGAAGGGACGATGGGCAACAGCGAAGTGGGACATCAGAACATCGGAGCGGGGCGGATCGTCGATCAGGAATCGGTGGCCATCACCAAGCAAATCCGCTCGGGCGAGTTCTACCAGAACGCGATGCTGAACCAGGCGGTGGGCCGGGCGATGGAAACGAAGGGGACGTTGCACCTGTTCGGTCTGGTGAGCGACGCGGGGGTGCATGCGCTGCTGGAACATTTGTACGGGTGTTTGGAGCTTTGCCGGCGGCGCGGGCTGGGGCGGGTTTTCCTTCACGCCTTCACGGACGGCCGGGACACGCCGCCCAACAGCGGGATCGGATTCATCCGGCAAATCGAGGCGAAAATGCGCGAGTTGGGGGTGGGAAGAATAGCCACGGTGAGCGGCCGATACTGGACGATGGACCGGGACAACCGCTGGCCGCGCGTGGAGAAGGCCTACCGCGCCATCGTCTTTGGCGCGGGTCCGAAATTCACCTCGGCCGAACTGGCGGTGCAGAATTATTACGAGCATCCCACGGAGCCGAACATGTCCGGCGACGAGTTTGTGACCCCCTCGGTCATTTGCGACGACGGAAAAACTCCGCGCGCGGTCATCAAGAGCGGGGATTCGATCATCTTTTACAACTACCGCGGCGACCGGCCGCGCGAAATCACCAAGGCGTTCGTGCTGCCGGATTTCACCGGTTTCGACCGCGGTCCCAAGCTGGATCTTTTTTATTGCACGATGACGGCGTACGAGAAGGGGCTGCCCGTTCACGTCGCCTATCCCAAGCCGCCGAAGATGGACAACATCCTCGGCCAATACGTCAGCTCGCTGGGACTGAAACAATTCCGCTGCGCCGAGACGGAGAAATTTCCGCACGTGACATTTTTTTTCAACGATTACCGGGAGGAACCGTTTGAGGGCGAAGATCGGCAGATCATCCCATCGCCCAAGGACGTCGCCACCTACGACCAGAAGCCGGAGATGAGCGCCTACGGCGTGTGCGACGAGGTGGTGCGGCGAATCGACAGCGGCGTGTACGATCTGATCGTCGTGAACTTCGCCAACGGCGACATGGTGGGCCACACCGGCGTGCTGGCCGCGGCCATCAAGGCCGTCGAGGTGGTCGATGAATGCGTCGGGAAGATTCTCGATGCGGTGAAGAAACGGGGCGGGACCGCGCTGGTGCTGGCGGACCACGGCAACTGCGAGCAGATGATCGACCCGGCGACCGGCGGCCCGCACACGGCCCATACGACCTACGACGTCGAAATCATCGTGGTGGACGACGAATTCAAGGGCCGAAAACTGCTGACGGGCGGCCGGCTGGCGGACGTCGCGCCGACGGCGCTGCAGATGATGGGGCTGGCTCAGCCGAAGGAGATGACGGGGAAGTCGCTGATCGCCGCCCAGACTTGATCGGTTGCGAGATTTCGCGCGGAAGCGGCGAACAAGTGCGACCGCTACGCAAAATGCGCTTGTTCTGTACCGCAACCGCTGGTTTGGGGAACGTAAGCATGAGCCCCCAAGACCTCTACTGGCCGTGCGTCGTCGGTTGCGTGGTGGGGGCCACCGTCGCCAACAGTTTGGCCGCCTCGTCTTTATTTTCAAACTCGACGTGGCCGTCGCCGAAAAGGATGTTCATCCCGTACCCACCGTGGTTTTCCGGCTTCTCAGCGGCGATTACACGGTTGGAGTCGACCGGCGTCGAAAGCCCCTTGCCGAAGTAAATGTATGAGCAGTGATCCGGTTTGTTGAAGTTGTCGGTAAGCTCTCGCGTCGTTGCACCGGCGGCCGGCAAGTCATTGCTGGATGGACACACGAAAACAGCGCTCGTCACATCCTCATTGAGGAGTAGCGTCAGCAAATCATCGGGATAGTGCCCGCCATGGTCGTTGGCATAGAGTTGCAGTGCTTGGCCGATCTGTCGAAGATTGGAGGCGCATTTGACACGATTGGCGGTTTCCCCGCCTCGTTCATAAACCAGAGGTACGGGCGACGTAGCCAGCCATGCCGTCTGATGGACGACGCCAACGGTACCAATTCCAGCCGAAAACATGAGCAGGACCAAACCGGCTCCGGATAGCGTCCACCGCCAGCGCCAGCGGCGGGCATCGGGCGAGATGCCTTGAACAGCGGTCTGGCGGTACAGCCAGCGCAAAAACAAATGAGAGCCGATCACCAGCACCACTGCACACACCGCCGAACTCGCCGCGATGTCCCAGCGAACTTGGATTTGCGGTGCCACCCGCTGGAGAAAGCCGATCCACCCAAACGCCAAAAAGCCCACCGTTTCGAGAATCAGCCATCCTGGTCCCAGGCACGTGGACAAGAGGAGAATCCCCGCGATCCACAAAAATATTTTGCGAGATCGTTTCATTTCGCCCCGTCCTTGAGCCTGTAGGTCGCCCCGTTATGTTCCCAGGCGCCGGGGGTCATTAGCTCACGGGCACCGGAGATCATTGTTAGAACGATGATAAATAGCAGTCCCCACAGCACTACCAAACCCAACGCCCGCCAATAGCCCAGTCGCGGCAGACGCGGGAGGGTTGGCCGTAGCGCTCGGTTCCAGATCAGTTTGATCAGCCCCGCCGACGCCAGCAGGATCATGAGGAAGAACGAGAGGGTTTGAAAGCGCAACTGCGCGATTTCGGTGAGTTCCACACTCGGCATCCCCGCCAAGGCAACGCGAGGCAGCATTGCGATCACTGCCAGCAAGATCAGCCCGGTCATCCGCCCGATCCTCATTTGCGCTCCTATTCAGCCCATGCCCGCTTAAGCGGCTGGCCATGATATCAACTGGCGCCCCCTTCGACATATCTGACTGTGCATCGCTCACGGGGAAGCGTGTTTGCAGGGGATTCGTTTGTCACTATAATCTCCGGCTTCAAGGAGTTTCGTACATGGCGCACATAATTGCCGAGCCGTGCATCGGCACCAAAGACACCGCCTGCGTGGCGGTTTGCCCCGTTGACTGCATTCATCCGACCAAGGACGAGGCCGATTTTGCCACCGCCGATCAGCTCTTCATCGATCCCGACACCTGCATCGACTGCGGACTGTGCGTCGATGAGTGCCCGGTAACCGCCATTTTCCCCCAGGAAGACCTCCCCGCGGAATGGGCGTCGTTCATCGCAAAGAACACGGCCTATTTCAAGAAATGATCCGAGACGAGGGGAAGAGGGCTGCCATCCATCCGGCCTTGGTGAGCATTTCCGCCTATAATCGCGCGCGATGAATTCGGATGAAATCACTCTGGAAGTCGAGGGGATGACCTGCGCCAGTTGCGTGGCGCACGTTCAGAAGGCGGCGCTGGCGGTGGCCGGCGTGGA